>MVRV01000191.1 GCA_002068015.1 Smithella sp. PtaU1.Bin162 | reverse complement strand
TTCCGCAACTTCCTCCGAATGACTTCCCGGCTTGTCAACCGCTGTCGCTTTCTCTTTCCGCTGCAGCAGCTTCGACTGCAGGGCGATTACTCCGCTTAATAATATCAGCGTGAGAAATACCGTCCCCATGCCGATTGCCGCAGTGCCGAACCCCAGTAACAATAAGTCTCCCATAGACATTGAAATTATACCTTCCTAAACAGTTTTTTTTTCATTCCGGTCTTGCCAATCCCTGCACAATCTGCGAACGGATCAGCCGCGGCAGCAGCATATGATGCTGCGGACAGATCGAGCGCGGGTTTTGGTACACGCCGTTTGCAAACGCCACCAGGTATTTACGGATTGACTCGAGTCGGATAACTTCATCAACAAATCCCTTCTTCGCGCAATACAGCGGTCGCGACGTCTCCTGATAGTGCTTCACCATTTCGTTCATCTTCTCGATCACCGGTTGCAGCGGCTTCCCCGCATCCTTCTCCTTAACCAGCCTGCGGGCGTAACTTGCCGCCGCCGCCGTCTCGCCGTGCATTACGTTGATTTCCGTCGCCGCCGTACCCAGAGTAAATGCCGTATGATTGTTCGCCGTCGGACCTCCCATGACATAATGCGCCGCCGCCGTACCTTTCCGCAATACCACCAGCATCATCGGCAGTTTTGTCTGCTCGATCGAATAAATCAACGACTGACCCAGTCCCAAAAGCTCCGCCTTCTCCGCTATATCTCCTACATCGATCCCCGATGTGTCCTGAAACCACGCAATCGGAACCCGGTCCCGCCCGCACTGGGTCACAAACTCACTCATCTTGATGAGACCCTGGCGATAAAGCTTCCCCCCTATTCCGGGATATTCTTTTGTGTATTCCGGATAATCCGGAAACAGGCCATGCCGGTTCCCGATTACTCCCAGTAAAAAACCGTCGACTTTCACGAGTCCCGTGTAAATCTCCGGACCATACTCCGGCCGAAATTCCAGGTGCTCCGAATTATCCACGAGTCTTGCCAATACATTCTCAAAACTAAATCCCGCCTTCGGATTCAAAGGAATGAGCGAATTGATCTCTTTGGTGTCGTATAGAGGCTCCGCCGGCTCCGCCACACGGAAAAACCGCGGATTATAGGCGGGCACTTCCGCCATGTAGCTCTTTAAACCGTCGAGCACATCCTGCTCCGTCTCAAATACCGCCCGGAAAAAACCCGTCTCATCATAATGGATCTTTACGCTCCCGGGAGGTACCGCCTTGAAGTGTCTTGTGGCCTCTATCAGCTGTTCCGCACTGGCTTCATCAAAATATCCCTTCGGGCTCATCCCGCTGACAATGCCCCCGCCGCCTACCGCTATATTGCACTTCTTATGCGCAAGCAGTATCGTCGGGCTAACTCCCTGGTAGCCTCCTCCCGCCGGATTTGTCCCGTAAATACCCGCTATTACCGGTATCCCCAGCTGCTCCAGCTCCGCATGCCGGAAAAAGCACGTCCCCTGGCCACGGCGGTTGGCATATACCTTCTCCTGCTCCGGCAGCTTCACGCCCGAACAGTTCACCAGCCAGACCAACGGCAAATTCATGATCTTCGCGATGTCCGTCACACGTAAATTATTGTCCGCCTGGCCGGCGATCCACGCCCCGGCGATCCATTTGTTGTTGAATCCGATTAAAACACACCATTTCCCCGATATCCGAGCTAAACCGTCGATTACTCCCGTGTGACCCGATTCCTCGTTCTCCGGATCATATATCGTGTGCAGCGGACAAAATGTCCCCGGATCAACCAGGTACTCGATCCGCTCCCAAACTGTCATCTCACCACGTTTGTGGATCTCTTCCGTCTTCACTCCGTAGTTCTTGATCCGCTCCACTTCGGCATCAATCTCCCGCATCACTTCCTCAATCCGCGAAACGTTCTCCTTCATCCGCTCCAGATGCCCTTCCGGCAACGGATTGCCCAAATCATCCATCCTCTCAAAATACGGCCTCATATTACCTCTCCAGTTTATTCCAAATATTTTTGTCTAATTGTACGTCTTCTTCTAGCGGTTCGCCTTACGAATGCCCAACTGATCCTGAGCCATGATAAATTTGCAGACGTTCGCCGAGCCCTCCACCATCGCATAGGTCGGAGCATCCCGGAAGTAACGCGCCACCGGATATTCCGTCGAATAACCGTAAGCTCCCAGTATCCGCATCGCATACTGCGAACATTTGTACGCCAACTCGCCCGCCAGGTACTTCGCCGCCGCAACTTCCACGTTATTGTTTAAATCTCCCTGGTCCTTCTGCCAGGCGGCTTTATAAACCATCAGCCGGGCTGCCTCTATCTCCGCCACCATCTGACCGATCATATCCTGGTTCATCTGAAAGCTCCCGATCGGCTTCCCGAACTGCTCCCGCTCCATCGCGTATTTCGTCACTACATCCAGGCAGGCCTGGGCCAAACCAACTCCACCCGCCGCTGCCGACAGCCGGCTCTGGCTTAACGATCCGAAAACTATCTTCGCACCGTCTCCCGGTTTCCCCAATATGTTTCCCTTGGGAACCTTAGTATTTTCCAATATTATCTCTCCCGTCGGTGACGACCTTGATCCCAGTTTGTCCAGATTCGTTACCGTTATCCCGTTGAAATTGCTCAAATCCACCACAAATGCCGATAACCCTTTACCCCCCGCCGAACGATCCGTATAGGCATAAAATATGTTGATGCCCCCTACCGTCGCATTCGATATCCAGGTCTTCGTCCCGTTCACCAGCCAGTGGTCCCCTTTATCCTCCGCCGTCGACTTGATCGCCATCACGTCCGACCCCGCCTGTGGCTCCGTTATCGCAAATGCACCCAATATCTCCGCATTAACCAGCTTCGATATGTACTGCTTCTTCAATTCTTCCGATCCGTAACGAAATATCGTAAAAGCACATCCCAGCTCCTGCATATTCACCTGAACACGCAGTGAGCTCGACGCCCGCGCTATCTCCTCCGTGATGATCATCGCCGCCAGCCAGCCCATACCATTGCCGCCATACTCCTCCGGAATTACCGTCCCGAAAAATCCCAGCTCTCCCATCGGCTTCACTACTTCTGCATACGGAAAATAGTGCTCCTCGTCCCACTTGTCCGCATTAGGCGCTATCTTCTCCAATGCAAAATCACGAACCGTATTCCGCAACATCAACATCTCTTCCGTTAAACCAAAATTCATAAATCTGTTCTCCTTTAAATAAACTTTAAATCAACACTTTTGTCAGGCCCAAGTTTAGTTTCCGTACTCCGACCTGTTTTATTTTATTTGATAATCATCCGGCCGTCATTACATTTTCACTGTTTCTCCCTGTTAAGTTGGAATCATAATACTCGGAAGCCAGGTCACCAGGGCCGGGAAAATCATCAACACGGCAATGACCACTACATCGATCAGCATAAAGGGAATGGCTCCTATAAACAATTTCTTCAGGTTGATTTGATCAGGCATGAGCCCCTTGACGACATACAGATTGAGACCCATCGGTGGAGAAATGTTTCCGCAGCACATATTGACCGTCATCAGGATGCCGAACCACAGAACGTTGATTTCCAGTCCCAGCAGGATGGGCAGGACAATCGGCGTCGTCATCATCACGATAGCCGCGGGATCCAGAAACATGCCCAGCACTATGTATCCCAGCATCAAAACGGCCACAACAAACATGGGGGAGACCGGAAGTCCAACCACCCAGTCCGTCAACGCCTGGGCACAGCCCGAATAAATAATGACATAGCCGAATGATGTTGCGCCGATGATAATCCATCCGATCATCGATGTTGTCCGGACAGTTTGAATGATGCACTTTCTAAGTGTCACCATATTCATAGTACCGCGGATACAGGCAATGATGAAAACCGCCAGACAGGCAATGGCGCTGGCTTCCGTCGGTGTCGCAATTCCGGTGTAAATCGTGCCGAGAAGGAGAACAACAACCAACAGCAGGGTCCAAACCTTCCATAAAGAACCGAACTTCTCCTTCCAGGTAAAGCGGGTGTTGTCTCTGGGCGCCATGGAAGGCTTGACCAATACTACCAGCCAGATATAGATCATGCCGAAAATCGCCATCAGTATTCCGGGAATGATGCCGCCTGCAAATAATGCACCGATGGACTCATTGGCCAGAGTTCCGTAGAGAATCAGGATGACGCTGGGCGGGATCAGGATGGAAAGCGCCCCTGAAAACGCGACAATTGCGCCGGCCATACCCTCGTTGTATTTTCTCCGAAGCATTTCCGGAAGAGAAAGCAGCCCGACTGTTGCAGTACCGGCGGTACTGGCACCGCACACGGCACCGAAAATTGCCCCAAAACATGTGCTGGTTATTCCCAATCCGCCCGGCAGACTGCGCATAAACCGATCGGCTACTTCATAAGTATCCCTGCCCAGTTCGCAGTGCATCACTATCTGCGCCATCAGGATAAAGAGCGGTACGCAGACAAGGGTAAAACTACTCATATGGCCGTAACCGGCCAACGCCACACCATATAAACCCGTCGTCCCCGGCCAGAAAACAAGAGCAGCTATCATACTTAGAAACCCCAGGGAGAAGGCCACGGGAAGCCCCAGACACAGCAGGACTGTCAATGACACCATCATTATAATGAGAATCCAATACCATTCCATGAAGTATTACCTCCAATAATTTTCATTGTTTATTATCCGCCAAACTCTTGAAAGAACGAATGATCCTGAAGAGAAATTCCAGCGTAAGCATAATCCCGCCGATCACCAGAAATCCTCTTATCGGCCACATGGGCCAGGCCAGATATTCCGTGCTTCTCACTCCGTTGGCAAAAGCTTCCCAAGTATAAATGATCGACTCCCACGTGAAAATTATCATATAGCATACAGCCATGGCGGAGGTGATGATCTCCAGCCGAAATTTTTTGTTTCCGGTCAGGTTCTCCGTGATCAGATCGACCCCTACATGCCCGCCGGCGGGAAGCGTCCAACCCCCTCCGAAGAACATTACCAAAACAAGCATATAACGATTTATTTCGAAGCTCCATGTAGTCGGCATTCCAAACACATACCTCATAGCAACATCAAAACTTATAGTCAGCATCATGACTATGACTATCCAGCCTGCAAACTCGGCAAGCCATCGATCGAAGTTGCTCATCGCCCTCATGAAAACGTTGTTGTCAACGATTTGCGTCACACTTCCATGACTCATAAGTCCTCTCCTTTATGGCAGGACGGAGGAAAAGAACATTTCCCCCGTCCATTCTTAATGAATGGCATTTTTATAAACAATCGGTTTATTACCACTTCTTTTCTTCAGCCCTGAGTAACTCCACCATTCTCTTACAGGCCGGACTTTCAGAGGCATACCATTCCCATACAGGCTCAAGCATTTTCTTGGATTTGACTATGTTGGCTGCATCAAACTCAAGAAATTTCACACCTTTCTCTTTGCACCAGACCTCGATTTCTTTTTCGTAGCGCGGCCAATATTCCACACTCGCCCACCGTCCCCATTCCTTAGACACTTTTTTCAGTTTATCCTGAATGCCTTTAGGAAGTTTCGCCAGCGAATCCTTGTTGACCCAGAGATCATCAGCCCAGAGATAAACGGGGGGACCGGTAAAGGTTTTGGCCACCTCGAAGAATTTGTAATCCTTCAAACCATAAGCATAAAAAATAAGTGCATCGACCGTCCCCATCTGCAGCGCCGGGTAAATCTCGCCGGTTGCCATCGTCACCGGGCTGGCACCCCATGCCTTGGCGATTCTGGTGTTGACACCACCTGCCGCCCTTAATTTGATATTTTTCAGGGAGTCAACAGTCGGATATTCCTTGGTCCCGCCGCCGATAATACCGGAACTTCCGCACAAAATATTGGTCAAAAGAAAAGCATTGGCTTTTTCAGAATAAGCCTTCTGGATTATACTGTTAAATTCGTTATCGGCATTGAAATAATCATAAAATTTATCGCGATGACCAAGCGAAATATAGGGCATCCAGTCAATATCTCCTTCCGGAACCATTCCGTGGAAATACGAAGCGCAGCTTGCCAGCATATCGATTGTACCTTTTTTCAGCGCATCCAGAGCCTCGGAACGACTGACCAGCTGATCGGCGGGGAAGACCGTAAAAGTTAATTCCCCTCCTGTTTCTTTTTTAATCATTTTAATAAATTCCTGATAGGCTTTATATTGCGGATGCTGACTATGCCAGGACATTTGGAATTTAAGATTGTACGTTTTGCACTCCGCCTTGTCGCGGAAACCAAAACCAAACATAACGGCCAGAGCTAAAAGAAAAACAACAAACACCTTTGCGACTTTGTTAGTTTTCATCGTTACTCCTCCTTTTGTTATTACATCCCTGTTTCCGGCTTCTTTATAACCATAAAAGAAGCCCTCCATTCCGAATGTCACATGATGACGCTTTCTTACCTCCTTGATTACGTATTTCATTACTTTCACAAAAAAACACTACAGCTAAAGAAGCAACCTCTGAGGGTCGCATTTTTCCCTGAGGATATTCAATTCCTTGGTGGTGGGCGGCGGGACCTCCGTCGCTTTGGAAATATCTACGCTGAATTCCATATTATCCAGTATTTTCCGAGGTGTTATACCCGGGTAGTAACCAGCCAGGTACATTTCTTTTGTTGTATTATCAAAACGCATAACCCCCATATTGGTAATAACGGCCGTCGGTCCCCCGGGCATAAGCCCGGCATTTTCACGTCCTTTGGGCCCGTCGAGATACCCCGGAGAAGTCAGATAATCAACCTTGACGGGAAACTTTCTCTTTTCATGCTGCATGAAAATGATGCAGCGCGGGACGAAAGAGGCGACATCACAGGCTCCGCCGCTGCCTGAAAAACGGGTACGCGGGTTGGAATAATCGCCGATGCAGGTAGAATTCAGGTTTCCGTATTTATCAACCTGAGCTGCGCCCAGAATGCCGATGACATGATCGCCTGTTATTCTGTTTTGCATTGTGGCGAATGCATCCAGGAGGCCGCCGTTGGAAGCAGCCCCGTACATGACACGCGAATCAGATACCGCCATAGGAATTTCTTCCAGCTTGGAATCAATAGCTCCCGTTTCAAAAAAAATGATACTTTGCGGAGCGCTGATATGTTTAGCCGCCATAGCGGCAACCATGGATATACCCGTGCCGCAAAAAACGATGTCTCCATCGTGAATTTCTCTGGCAGCCATAATAGCCATCATTTCTCTCAATGTATAGTCCATGCGCTTGCTTTCCTCCCTGATATTTTCTATCTTCGATCCAGATCAACGGCATATCCCGTTTTTTTGTCCGCTTTCAGATTAGCCAGTCGATCAGTCCCCATCATATCCAAAAATCCCTGATGGCTTTTCGCACCGTAGACAAAACGATCAAGGTAATCATTGTAAAGAGTGTCATCTTTGGCAAATTTACTGACTTGATTCAAATACTGCGGGTCATAGTCGTAGTAGTTATAGCAGGCTGAAGGGTATGCTCCAAAAGGAACGTGAACAACGGCGCTGACATGAATGAAAGGAATTTGGTTGTATTCCGGCTTCTTTCTTAACTCTTCCGTATCGACAATTTCCTCACAGGTGATAATGACATTTTTGGCAGCCTTGACCTGGTCGGCATCGCAGAAGGTCAAACCCTCAATTCTACATGTCCCGAACTTGTCCGCCTTTTGAACGTGAATAATGGTAACATCGGGATTAATAGCAGGCAGCAGAACAACCTTGGAAGCGCCGCACCAATCTTCAAAAGGATTATCGATAATTTCCAGCTTTTTACAGGGAATTTTAGGATCCTTAGACCTCATCTCCCTGGAATAACCCCAGCGATTAACAATATCCGTACCCATCCCTGATCTGGTAACTATGAAAGGCAATCCCATAGCACCGGCGTGAAACCGCAGGGACATATGATAATTCGAATAATCTTCAATCTGAATCTTTCCTTGTTGAACAGCCGCACGGAAGCGGATACATGTTGGTGCCGCCTTCCCGTTCCCGCCATAGGCGATATCGAGCCGGGAGACACAACCGGCACCAATCAGTTCGTCAATCCCGGTGCCATTGGAGTGGGCGTAACAATGAAGCCTTTTTTTCCTTTGGCGTATAATTTCATAAACCGCCGCCATCGGATTTCTATTCAGAGTAAATCCTCCAATAGATAAGTGGCAGCCATCTTTCACATATTTCTTTATTGCTTCATCTAAAGCCATGAGTTTTTCTGCGCCAGTGCCCATAAAGACTCCTTTTTCTTATGAACTGTTTAACGCTTTTTATTGATTAAGATGAATGGCATCACTTTGAGCTATGGTCAAAGCAATATACGGGCCAATTGTCAAAACCAGGCTACATTGTTGATATTACTAAAAATTATAAATCTCAGGAGAGAAGCAGGATATAATTTTGAGAGATTATCTGTCCGGACAAACAGACACTACCTAACGGATAACCATTATATCCACTTAATTATATTTAGTAAATTTAGTTATGTCGGCATATATAGACATATATAAATATCAAGACACTAATTGCAGCGGTTTTCTTCATATTATCCGCCTTCTATTTTGAAAAACTGCCTGATTTTGTATCATAAGCTATCCATTTCAGCTTTTCATAAAGCGAAGAGCGATGAATGTCCAGCATTTTTGCCGCTTTTGCCTTATTACCTCCGGTTTGGCGAAGTGCTTCCAATATTGCCGCCTTCTCGGTTTCCTTCAACTGTTGACTGAGAGTTCCCTGGTAACATACACCACTGCCCTTACAACCATACCCATCATAATTTTTAATAAGTTCAGGAAGGTCATCCTGACAAATAATATTACCTTTTGCAACAATCATGGCTCTCTCTAAAACATTGCGCAACTCTCTGACATTTCCCGGCCAGGGATATTGCTTAAGGATTTCCACTGAAGCATCAGTTATCTTCGACGGTCCCCAGCCCATTTCTTCCCTTAGTAAAGAGATTAGATGCTGTGACAGCAGGAGTATATCGTCCTTGATCTGTCTCAAGCTGGGAGCTTGAATCTCGAAAACGTTAACCCGGAAATATAAATCCAACCGGAATAATTTTTTCTTGACCAAATCCATAAGATCTTTGTTCGTTGCAACGATAAGCCGAAAATCCAGATTAATTGATTTTGTTCCACCGAGGCGATCCACTGTTCTTTCCTGAATAACCCGAAGCAACTTTGCCTGCATTGTAAGGGGCAATTCACCGATTTCATCCAGAAAGACCGTCCCCCCCCTGGCCAATTCAAATTTCCCGGGTTTGCCTTTGGTCAGCGCACCGGTGAAGGCACCTTCCTCGTAACCGAAAAGCTCGCTTTCAAAAAGTTCAGAGGGGATGGCGGCGCAATTGATCCGGATAAAAGGCTTTTTAGCTCTGGCACTGCCTAAATGGATATAGTGCGCAATAATTTCCTTTCCCGTACCCGATTCGCCGCTGATTAAAATAGAGGCGTTCGACTTGGCGGCCCGCAGTGCGTTTTGTCGAACGGCTTTAATGAGAGGGGTCTGTCCGATAATTTCGGCGCCACCTTTCATTATATTCAACTGCTCCTGCAGGTATTGGACCTCGCCATGCAACTGATCGATACGGCGATTCAGCTCCAGCACTTTCGATGTTTGATTAAACATGCCTTTGCCGACGGCGCCAATGATATCGCCTTTGGAATTTCTCAGAGGAATTCTTGAAATCACCTGCTGGCGGCCGGCAATGTATAAGGTATCACCGATTCTGGCTTTCCCTTCCCCGATGATTTCATGAAGATGTGTTTGCGGAATAACTTGCGATATATGTTTGCCGACCGCTTTGTCCGGATCGATATTAATCAGATCCCGGCTGAAACGGCTCATAAAACGGATAATGCCTTGCGCATCGATGACAATCGGACATTCATAAGGATTATCAATTAGAGAAGCGATGACTTCCTGGCTCAAGTTACCTAAATGTTCCATTTCCTGTTTGTTGTCCATTTAAAGACTCCCTCAGTTAACGGAATACGGTTCTTTTGACCTGCTCCAAAAATTGGGAGAGCTTTTAATCCAGAATTCAGCCATTTTGAAAGTTCTCCGGTATTCGAATATCCTTTATAAACAAAAACCCGTTTACCTTCAAGCACTCATTGATCCGTTTTTTTCATTTCATCAAGAAAACTTTTCAATCGCAGTAATTTAATGTCACGATTTCGCAGGGTTTCTTCCATACTCCTGTCCCGATAGTCATAAAAACCCTGGCCGCTCTTCACACCGTATTTACCTTCAGCAACCAAAGCATCCAGCGACCTGGAATGCCCGGGCCAGGACGGCCGTTCATAGGATTTGTTCAGCAGATTGCGCTGGACCAGATCAAGGCCGTTGTAGTCCATCCGCTGCACCAGGCCGAGAATGGGTGTGCGCAGTCCAAAGCTTGCCTTGGCGACCATATCGATATCTTCCGCGGCGGCATATCCGTTGTCCAGAAGATAATAGACCTCCATGGAAATAGCCGACTGGAGGCGATTAACGATAAAGCCGGGCAGGAATTTATTGAGCACTATTGTATCCTTTCCGATCCCGCTTAAAACTCCCTTTACCATCGTTACAGTTTCCGGCGATGTTTCCGGTCCCTTCACAATCTCCACAAGGGGCATGATGTGCGGCGGCGCAAACCAGTGGGTGATAATGACCTTGTCCGGCCTTCCGGTTTGGACAAATTGAAAAATATCAAGAAAAGAAGTATTGCTTGCCAGAATCGCCTCGGGCGGCGTCATTTTATCGAGCTTCGCGAACATTTCTTTTTTGACATCAGCCCGTTCTGCAATCGCTTCGATTACCAAATCGGCATCGCAAACAGCATCCGCGAGGTCATCAGTGTATCTTATCCTTTTATGCAATACTTCCAATCGTTCTTCCGGGTTTATAACTCCCGCCTCCACGAGAGTCTGAAAATTTCCTTCATTTAATTCTTTAGCCCGTTTCAGCATTTCGGGAGAAATATCATTAACGGTAACATTATAACCCCTGATGGAAAAAGCAAGCGCAATGCCATGACCCATTGTTCCTGCTCCTATTATCGCAATATTTTTCATTGGTGTTTTGCTCCTTTCACGGCCTGTTTGAGTAACCGGAAGTAATTTAACGATATTTGCAGAGTATGTCCTTGCAATAACCGCAAATCTAAATAACTAGATTCCACGAGTACCGGCGATCATTAAATCACCTCTGTCATCGAATGATGTATCAAACCGTGTGTTTTCCGTTTGTAAATTGCGGTTTTCTTCCGCCTCCCCCTGCAGGCTTTCTGTGGCATAGAAATCTTCCAGCTGCAGGGTATTCTTTATTCGGACAATCCGTGCTTCGCCGGGCTCATCCAATTTTTGCAGCACCGTATCGATTACGGCCTTTTCGCTGTCCAATGCAACGGGAATCCTTCCGGCTGAATAAATACCGGTTGCAATTACGTTTGTGTAGGTCATTGGATAGTTGATCTTTTCGACAAGCCGCACGGTTGTAAAATCGGCCAGACCGATTCCCATCGCATTTCCAGCCGTTTTTTCCGTAAGATCAAAGACGGCGAGCGGCACGGCCTGTTGCCCCGTCGGGGTTATACGGCGGGTAAAACCGATGACGTTGGTATCCATTCCTGATCCGCTGATATCCTTGCCCATCTCATCGACGATGACAAGATCCAGTGACCGGAAGGGAATACGCGGCAATATTTCTCTCGATTTCCGCGCCCACTTCATGTCGTATTCTTTAAATTGGCGGGGATGAAGAACGGCAACCTCTCTCGTCTCATCATATGAATTTTCGAGAATGGCAATACCGAAGAGGATGGGAACAGCTGATATAATAAAATCACCGATCGATCCGAGAATATCAATCCGTCCGGATCCATGAACAGCGTCCGCCCCTTTCTTTTTACCGAGTCCCACCACCATCATTTTATTGAGACCGCTTTGGATATCGCCCTTAAACGCCTGATGAGCCTTGACGCGATTAATAATGATTATTCCGTCCGCCGCACCGGCAGTCTTATCGAAATAAACGGGTATATCCTCCACACTGCCCAGCGTAACTACATCCATCGACGAATAAATCGGCGCACCAATGCTCTCTTCCGTTAAACCCAGTTCATTAAGGACGCTAATTTGTCCGTCTTTCGTCGCGCCGCCGTGGCTTCCCATGGCCGGCACCAGAAAAGGGTATGCCCCTTTGGACCTGATAAAATCTACTACGGCTCTTGTGATAAGAGCGAGATTGGCGATATAACGACTGCCTACGGTTATAGCTATTCGCGCTCCTTTTGCAATCTTGAATGTTCCTTCTAATGCGTGGAGTTGCGTGCCGACCTCAGCAGCGGGATCGCCAACTTTTTTTGTGTCGAGATTTTGCCGAATCCTGATCCAGCGGGGATATTTCATTGATTAATATACCTCCGCCGGACTCATTCTTTTATACCGGCAAGCTTTTTGGCGATTTTCTTTTTCGACTCTATATCGATATTGCGCAAAAGCGTCATTCTGTGGGTTTCGGGAGAACCTCCGCCGTGAATATTGGAAACAATATCACGTGTCTCGAAGGCTAATTTCTCTACAAGCCGTAAAATCCTGACGCGATCATGTGCGGCAAATCCATCCGCACCCTTAAAATATTTGCTGAGCAAGTGGCCGATTTCCGCATTGGCAAAATCCTTATCCGAAGGTAAATCCGTAACTCCACCACCCGCGATTTCAATCATCATGCGATGCACTTCCGCCAGATCCTTACCCTCAAAAAGTTTTGAGGTATTGGACAAAATGGGATCTACATTATAAATGCCCGAGGGAGTCGGTTCAGCCGTCACCGATGCGGCTATAGAGCAGCCGTACATTGCATAAATTATTTTTGTCATCTCCGCGAGCTTAGTGTTGATGTGAGATACTTTTTTTAATCCGTTATACTCTGCAGCTGCTGCGGCCGCTCCAATGAGAACGTCGCCGACACCGCACTTACAGCCGCCATGGGAATGCCTGTGAAAGTTGCCGAACTGTCTCACCATGTCGCCGGCGAATTCATATTCACCGAACAGAAAAACATGCTCCCAGGGAATAAAAACATCGTCAAATATGATCATCGGGCAAAATTTACTGTACTTGGCATTGCCCAAATCGCATTCCTCCAGTTCTCGCGCTTCCATGGATCCCCTACCGTATACATGGATGAATCCTTTGGCATCCACCGGCAGTGCAAAACACAGGGCATAATCCTTATCCGCTTCCAGCATTTCCCGGGTCGGAACAATGAGACCCCAGTGCGCACAGAGTGATCCCGTCTGGTGTATTTTTGCTCCCCTTACCACAATACCCTTATCGTTACGGTCTACGACGTGTACATACATGTCCGGATCCGATTGTTCCGACGGACGTTTTAACCTGTCACCTTTCATATCCGTAACACCGCTGAATACGGTAAAATCATTTTCCTGAATCATCTTTAACCAATTCAGAAATCTTGCATTGTAATTCGTTTTATATTTCCGGTCACAGTTATATGTTTCAATTCCTACGGCATTGATTGCATCCATACCGGTACAACGCATGTAACAGGTGCCGATTTCATGGCTCAGGTATTTCAGCATTTCAATTTTGTCCTGTAAATCCTGCCGACCGGTATAGAATTTGACAAAACGGCTGGTATCCTTGCCCGTCAAATCCGACTGAGTTACCAGTTTCTTCTTTCCTTCCGCGACATTCGCCAAATCATACGTTTTGGCAACACCTGCAACCATATGTTTAATTAAGGGGTGATCATGGGGATTGTCTACCCTTTCCCCGAGAATGTAAGTAGTTGGGTGCGTTTTCTTCAGCGATTCGTAATATTCTTCTCTTGTTTTAATGGCCATGATCTTTCCTCTCATTTTTTTCAGTTCAAAATCCTATAAACAATAAGTTTTGCGTGTTCCACGTTATGCTTTATTTCATCAACTGGTCCGGGGTACCTGGGAAAATCGTCTGGCCAGCACAACCAGCAACAGCAACGCTAAAAATATGACAAAGCCGGCAAGATCGGTTTTCCAGCCGGGGTAACCAAGCATGAGACCGGACACGAAAAGGAAGGGACGTGACCAAAGAGGAAGCTTTCCGATGCCGATCATGTATCCTTCCAGAGAACTGGCAATAATCCAGAGACCTACGGTACATGTCGCAATCGTAGATATTATCGCCCAAAGGGAACCATGCAGTATGATGGCCGGGTTGAGAACAAAAAAGAAGGGAACTATATAGGTGGCGATTCCCAAGCGCATCGACTGAACACCTGTCGCCATAGGCGATGCCCCGGAAAGACTGGCGGCGGCAAATGACCCCAGCGCAACGGGAGGGGTGATGAATGAGGCCATGCCCCAGTACATCACAAAGAGATGAACAGCCAGGGGATTCAGTCCAATATTGATTAAGGCAGGAGCCAGAACAATGGCCAGGAAGATATAGCAGGCAGTGATGGTCATGCCCATACCGAGGATAAAGCTCGCGAATGCGCCAAGCAAGAGAAGTAAATACATATTGCCGCCGGCGAAACTGACGATTTCACCGGAAAATGAATGGGCGATACCCGTAATTCCCATAGAACCGATGATCAGCCCGCAGGCCGCAAGGATGGAAGTGATTTCAGCCATGAATTTGCCGATAGCTTCAATAAGGTCCAGAAACTTTGCCCACGTCAGCCTGGTAGCCTTTTTTATCATGGTCATCCCGAGCAGTACCAGTGTGGTGATCCAGGCTGCCTGGCCCTCCCTCCACAAGACCACGACGATAAACATGAGAAGGGCGATAGCTGCCAGATAAAACCATCCTTCTTTCATCACCGCACCGAACTTCGGACATTCTGCTCGCGGGGTTCCGATTATACCGTTACGGGCGGCATAGGCGTCGACCTGTATGAAGAGACAGAAAAAGTAGAGGAATGACGGAACCAAAGCGGCGATGATAATCGTGACATAGGGGACCTGGAGTACCTGGGCCATAACGAAGGCCGTGGCCCCCATGACAGGAGGCATGACGACCGCCCCCGTCGAGGCACAGGCTTCCACGGCACCGGCAAATCTTGGTGAAAATCCTGTTTTCTTCATGGCCGGAATAGTTACAGAACCCGTGCCCAGCACATTGGAAATTACGCTGCCGCTGATGCTCCCCATGAGGGCGCTCGAGACGATGGAGACCTTGGCCGCGCCGCCGCGTAAAGGGCCGAGAAGAGCCAGCGCAAAGTCGAGAAAGAATTTCCCCGCTCCCGTATGCATCAGTACCACTGCAAATATCATGAAGCCGATGAGGAGATTTCCTACAACAGTGAGCGGAATGCCGATGATGCTTTCGGGCCCCATTCCATGATAAGCAACTGTTCTCCAGAATCCGAAAGATTTGCCCTGCAGGAAAAGCGGCATATGGTTCGCGAAAAGCGGATAGAGGGCGAACACCAGAACAACGCAACAGAATACCAGCCCCCCCGTTCTCCGGGCACTTTCGATCACGGTAATCAAAATAATGAGTGCCATTATTCTTGCGTGAAGCGGCGCCATGACTTCCCATCCCTTGTACAGGATGTCGTTGGCGTGATAGCATAAAAACAGGGCGGAAATTAAAGATAATGCAGCCAGCAGATAATCAAACCAGGGAATCTTTTTCGTTGCCGCGCCCTTTCTGTGCGGATAGACGATGAAAACGAGGGGAATAAAAAAGGCCAAGAGAAAAAACAGGTATCCGGTAGCAGGGAATGTCCAACCGCCTACCGAAAGATAAAAATTAACAAATATGGCGGCGAGAACGGCAATAATCGTAAACGCCATAAAAATCCATCGGACAGGTCCGGTAAGGACCCTGTGTTTTTTTACATTCAGCTTTTCTTCTACTTCTACCATATTATTTTTTGTCATATGTATCAATCTCCTCTGACGAAATGAATCAATGGCTTTCCGACACTTCCGTTTATTATATTTAATATGACTTAGTGCATTAACCCTGGCTTCATCATGACTACAACTTCTCCTGGAACCACGGCAAATGCTTGATCAGGGCAATTTCATACGGTTTATCTTTAAAGCACCGCCGAACTACTTCACGCAACCAGTATCCGCAATTTTAAGGGATTGTCATTTCCAGGCTCACAAGCAGTATGGGTTAAAAGATATCCCGCCGCTACATCAGATTACAGGGATCACGGATACCGGCATTACGACGGTTCCCGTAATCCCTGTAAAAGTCTCTCCTGCTATTTCAGGAGACCGGCTGCAATAAGCTTATCCCACCAGAACTTGCCCCATTCGGGACTGTCTAATGCTATTTTCTTCTGTTTAGCTTCGCTTTGAGCAACCTTCCACAAAGCCATCCTCTTTTTCTCGTTGTCGAGCTGGGTCTGCTGGAACTGTTCATGCTTTGCAGTCCATACGCCCTTTTCCTTCATGAGTTTCACCACACCGGCGTGGTACGGATAGAAGCAGCCTGTCGTATCAGCCAGAGTTTCATGATTCCAGCCCGGAAGTTCGGCATGGACGTTTTTGTAAATATCATAGCCGTCCCACATGGCCTTGGCATATTCATAAACAGTGTCGACGGGTGTGTTATCCCAGCACCAAATGTTGTAAGGATAGACCATGGCGTGGAAGGAAGGATGACCTTTTTCTTTCCCGGCATAACGGGTAACGAGCGCCTTGGCGCCCCAGGGACAGAACGCCCAAAGCCGCTCCCATCCCTTTTCATCTTTGGGATCAAGGTCAAACCAGTGAATTCCGTGGAGGCTGGCTGCTGTTTCCATAGGAGCCGATCCCGTCGTCCCGAACTGATAAATATCAGCAGCACCTTCCGTCACGGCTTTGGCCGCCGCTCCGTGCGAGGGAAATTGCACGGCTCTGAAATCGCCCTTTTCAAGATACAGCCCGCCGAAAGCAAGTGGACCGAGGACGTTATGGGTGAGGGTTGCTGCACCCGGAACCACGGCTACCCGCTTTCCTTTCATATCGGAGATTTTTTTGATGCCGGAATCGCCCCGCGTATAGACGCCAACAAACAAATCGCCCCCGCGCCAGGCCATGCGAATCGGCTGCGGTCCCCACTCAGGCCCGGCAAAGTCGCCGGTGCCGTGTGAAACGAACCAGCCTGTCGCTCCGGTAAGTATGGTAAATTCGACTTCACCCCCCCGCATAGGAAGAACTCTGCCGACATCGGTACCTGCCGGAATGACGTTGGTTTTTATACCCGCCACCTTGTTCACAGCCTCGGCAATGCCTGCGGAAAAGATGTAAGCCTGTGATCCCACACCGTAGGCGGTGATACTGACCTGCTTAGGTTTGGCCGCAAATGCGGACGTACTTACAATCATAAAAAGAACACTCATTGAAAGAACAACACTAAAAATCTTCTTTTTCATCCTTCCTACCTCCTTGATAAATGATTTGCGTAATCCTTTTTCAAACGTTTCCTTCCATACTACTTCAGGAGACCTGCCGCCGACAGCTTATCCCACCAA
>MVRV01000190.1 GCA_002068015.1 Smithella sp. PtaU1.Bin162 | reverse complement strand
AGTTTATTCCGCCGACAATCTGTTTACCTGCTCGCAGGACACGGCTGTTAAAATGGCGGAAGTCATCAAAGAACAGAATCTGACCCGCGTTGTTGTTGCCTCCTGTTCGCCCCGTACTCATGAAGGACTCTTCCAGGAAAACTGCGAGAAAGCGGGATTGAACAGGTATTTGTTCGAGATGGCCAACATCCGCGATCAGGATTCCTGGGTGCATATGCATGAACCGGAGAAAGCCACCGATAAGGCCAAAGATCTGATACGGATGGCGGTGGCCAAAGCACAGTATCTGAAACCATTGAAACCGGGACAGTTGTCCGTCAATCATCAGGCTCTTGTTATCGGCGGAGGACTTGCAGGTATGACTGCGGCGCTTTCACTTGCCGATCAGGGATTTGCCTCCTTTGTTATTGAGAAGGAAGATCGTCTGGGTGGTAACTACAATCATCTGTATAAGACACTCGAGGGTCTCGATGCACAGGTTCATTTGAAAACACTGCTGGAAAAAATTTATAAAAATCCTTTGATTACGGTCGTTACTTCCGCCCAGATCAAAAAGATTGACGGTTTCATCGGCAATTATAAAACCACTGTGCAGACTAAAGACGGTGAAAAGGTTTTCGAGCACGGCGTAGTACTGGTGGCCATAGGCGCTTACGAAAACAAGCCCCAAGAATATCTCTACGGCCAAAACTCCAAAATCAAAACCCAGAGAGAACTGGAAACCCTGATTTACGGAAAAGACCCCCGGTTGACCCCTGTGAAAAACGTTGTCATGATTCAATGCGTAGGCAGTCGCGACAAGGAAAGACCTTATTGCAGCCGTTACTGTTGTTCAGAAGCGATCAAAAACGCTCTCGAGCTCAAAGCCGCCGATCCTTCCCGCGACATTACCATCATTTACCGCGATATTCGCACCTTTGCTTTCAAAGAGGATTATTACAGGAAAGCACGGGAAGCCAATGTTAAATTTATATCGTATGAAGAAAATAGAAAACCGGAAGTTGTTGCATCCGGGGACAAAGTGGAAGTTAAGGTATTTGATCCGATTCTCAATGAATCGGTAATCCTGCCAGCCGATGCCGTTGTTCTGAGCGTCGGTGTTGTACCTAACCCGGAAAACGCAGCCATCGGTAATATGCTGAAAGTACCCACGAATCAGGACGGTTTCTTCCTTGAAGCGCACGTAAAACTGCGCCCGGTTGATTTTGCGACCGATGGTGTGTTCATGTGCGGTATGGCCCATTCACCCAAATTCAGCGACGAGTCCATCACTCAGGCCAACGCCGCAGTTTCGCGCGCCTGCATGGTTCTTTGCCTTGATTTCATCGAGGCTGAAGGAAAAACCGCTTTCGTGAATAAAGAAAGATGTTCCGCCTGCGGTCTTTGTGAAATCAATTGCCCCTACAGCGCAATCCAGGTGAATGTCGCCGAGGGATGCGCCGAAGTCAATGCGGTTCTCTGCAAAGGCTGTGGAGTATGTACGGCGTCATGCCGCATGAATGCCGTTGATTTAAACGGTTTTAACAATGAAGAAGTGTTAGCGCAGATATATAATTTAAATTAAGGTTAACGGCTGATTAAGCCGCAATGCCGCGAGAAGGAGAATATATGACGGAAAGTTTGGCAAATAAAGAATGGGAACCGAAGATCGTTGCCATGGTCTGTAACTGGTGCACTTACGCCGGTGCGGATCTTGCCGGTATCAGCAGAATTCAGTATCCGCCGAATGTGCGTATTATCCGTGTCCCCTGTACAGGAAGAATAAATCCTTTCTATATAGTCAAAGCCCTGCATACGGGAGCAGACGGCGTTCTGGTGTCCGGTTGACACCCCGGTGAATGCCACTATATATCGGGAAATTTGGTGGCGCGCCGCAAGTTTGCGACGATAAAAAGTTTCCTGAATTACATCGGTGTTGAAGGTGACAGAACCATATTTACCTGGGTTTCCGCCTCCGAAGGCGAAAGATTTGCAAAAGTCGTCAAAGGTGTTACGGCCAAAGTAAAGGCGCTGGGGCCGGCAAAAAAGTTGATAAAGAAAATCGGCTGATTCGAATCAGTACAAGGTTATTAAATTAAACGGGGAAACTAAAAAAGTGGAAAATATTGAAACAAAATTGCGGGAAGAAGCAAAAAGGGTGCTTTTGGAAAAGAAGGCCGAAGTGATCATCGGTTATGAAAAGGGCACGCTTCCGTTAACGGCGACACCTTGTTTCATTACGAAACCGGAAGAAGCGGACAAGCTTGTATGGAATCATCTGTGCACGCAAAATCTGGCCAAATATGTGCATGATTTGATTACCCAGCATAAGAATTCACAAAAAAGAGTAAAGCCGGAAGACCGGAAGAAAAAAATCGTCGGTGTGATTGCCCGCGGCTGCACGACCCGGTCGATTATCATTCAACTGCAGGAGAGGCAGTACGGACGGGATGAAGTCTACATAATCGGAGTTCCCTGTGAAGGATACATTGACGGCAAAGGTCTGAAGGCTGCCGTTCACGGCGCCGATATTCAGGAAGGATCAGTTGAGGGCGGCGAAATAAATATAAAAACCGGTGCCGGGAATAAGAAAGTGGCTTTAAAGGATGTTTTGGCCGCGAGCTGCCGTACCTGCCGTTTCAATAATCCTATTATTTCCGATGTTATGGTCGGAAG
>MVRV01000189.1 GCA_002068015.1 Smithella sp. PtaU1.Bin162 | reverse complement strand
CATCGCGCCGCTGTTAGTTCCGGATGCCGTTTTTAATTTGCAGATGGCTTCTGAATACATCATGAACCAATTGCTGCCGCTGATTCCGGGCGAACCGTGGCAAGGGAGAAAGTGATTATTTGCAAACTGAGATCAGAGGGGATAGGCCGACAGACTAAGAAACAGATCTCTTTACTAATTCCTGGCCAAGCTTGAAGATATTTTAAAGGCGAAGCAATGACGCAAATTGGATATGCAGATTTTATTAAAGTCTTTAACGTACATGATCCATTGGATTGGGTGCCGGGATTAGAAGTAAGGACAGATGGTGTTTGGATTATCCCAGCGCGTAATGACGATAATTGCACTCCGGAAGAAAGGGCCATTTTGTCTGAACATCCGGAAAAGGACTTATCCATACCAGCCTTGCCGTTTCCTTGCGATTACCACCGACTGGAAAAATTTTTATCGTGGTTGGGAATGCCTTTAGAAGTGTTCATAGGGGATAAATGGGATCATGGACAGGATGTATTAAAAGAATATGGCTTGCAGGGTTTTCAACTATTCGATCTTTTGAAAGAGGGTGTTCGAGCCCGCACTATTACCGGTTTGGAAGTAGTCAACGAAGACGAGTTAAAAAGGCAGGGCAGAGAATCCTTAGCAGAATTGGAGAGAATTGAGTTTTTGAAGGAAGGGGCAGCAGATACTGGTATTGTTATAACAGGCCATGGACCAGTAGGAGCCCGACCCCTAAAGCGGTCAGATAATGAAATAAAAAAGGCCGCTCAACTCACTTTTGAAAAACAACCCAAAAATGTTCTGGTCATTCCTGACGGTTGTGAAGCAATAAGTTATTCTCTTTCTTATGGCGACGATAAAAAACGTATGGCGGCCATTCTCCGAGCAGTCAGTTTCCTATTTAAATACGTTGATGTCATAAAATACATGTGGGCTCACAACATAAAATCATTGGAATCATCTCTTCCCTCTGCACAGCAAGAACAATCGCAGCAGGCCGCAGACATCACTTCACATGCAGAAAAGCACCCAGGACATAGAATCCTCCAAGAAAAGAAAGAACAGGCATTATCTCTTGAAGCCTATGTTCAGAAATGCCGCGCTGATAAAATAGACGTCGATGTGATCGCAACTGAATTATACGATAAAAACGGCCCTTTCAAGTTACCATACTTGGAATGCGCACGGGCATTAAAACTCGAAGGTGATGATAAACACGTAGATATTATGACTCTAAAGCAACGAGGAGTAAGAGCGGTCAAGCGTGGGAAACAGAAAATCCTTCATCAGAAGAAAAATGCATCCTAAAAATGTCACGGTGTCACGGTTGGTGTAACAAGGCGTGACAATGAATTAACATGTTGATTTTAAAATATATAAGCCGGGATGCCCCGGCTTTTTTTGTTACTTGACTGTCACGTAAATAACCAAATTATGCTGTTCCCAAAAGAACGTAGAAAGGGGACAGCGCATGTCAAAAGATTCCAAAATCCAAATAATAGAAGAATTACCCAAAACAGGATTACTCAGGATCAAACAAGTTCTCCGGTTTGTTCCTGTATCACGCTCTAGTTGGTGGGCCGGGGTGAAGTCTGGCCGGTATCCCAAACCCTTGAAACTGTCTGAGCGTGTAACGGTCTGGCGAGCCGCGGACATCCATCAGCTTGTGGAAGAAGGTAGCTACAAAACAACATAAAGAACTCCTCGCGCGTCACTTTCTGTTCAGTAGGGCAAGAAAAATGTCGGCGAGCTTTCGGCAGGATAAAGAATGAGAAAACGCCATCCTAATCATAGATTGGTCAAAATTCATCGCAGCTATACAGTGGAAGAAATCGCAAGACTCTTTAACACTCATAAAAATACTGTGCGTCGCTGGATTAAGGAAGGATTGGCCACCACCGACGACAAACGTCCTTTGCTGATTATGGGTCAAGATTTGATAGCATTTCTGCAAATGCGTCGTACAAAAAATAAACAAACCTGCAAGCCGGAAGAACTTTACTGTGTTCGTTGCCGGGTTCCGAAATTGCCTGCCGGCAATATGGCGGAATACACGCCTCTGACTGATAAATTCGGCTATCTGACAGCCATCTGTCCGGACTGTCATTGCATGATGAACCGGAGGATCAGTCTGATCAAAATCAATCAAATATGCGGCAAAATGGATGTCAGTTTCCCGGAGGCAGCAGAGAGACTAACTGAGAGTTCCAATCTCTCCGTAAATAGTGACTTGAAGAAGGAGAACTGAAACCATGAAAAAACACAATCCAGCTAATGAACGAATCAAGAGAAAATACTTCACTTTTCTGAAGGAAGCCAAACGTTACAGCGAACCCACAATTGATACTTCCGCCAAAGCGATTAGCCGATTTGAATCCTACACAAATTATCGGGATTTCAAGGCATTTCATTTTGAACAAGCCATTGCCTTCAAAAAGCATTTAACCGAACAAAAAGGACAACAATCCGGAGAAAAGTTAAGCAAGGCGACTCTATATTCCACAGTTACCCAGCTTAAAAGGTTTTTTCAATGGCTGGCGTTACAGCCGGGATACAAATCATGTCTTCAATATTCCGATGCTGAGTATTTCAATTTGTCGGATAAGGATACCCGGATCGCTACAACAAGGCGTGAACAGAAATTTCCGACCATGGAACAGATTAAGCATGTCATTAATTCGATGCCGGCAGAAAACGACATCAAGCGTAGAAACAGGGCTTTGGTAGCATTTACGATATTAACCGGCGCCAGAGACAGTGCGATCGCTTCATTGAAATTAAAACATGTTGACTTGATTACCGGATGCGTTAACCAGGATGCACGGGATGTGAATACGAAATTCAGTAAAACGTTCAATACATTTTTCTTTCCGGTAGGCGAAGAAATTCATTCAATTGTAACAGAATGGGTATCGTATCTTCGGAATAAAAAATTGTGGGGAAATGAAGATCCGCTTTTTCCTGCAACACATATAGAATTGGATGCCAATCTTCAGTTTAAGGCAACCGGGCTATCGAGAAATAATTGGAGTAATGCCACGCCCATCCGGACAATATTTCATGAAGCTTTTGAAAAGGCCGGGTTACCGTATTTCAATCCACATAGTTTCCGGAATACGCTTGTCCAACTGGGGCTAAAAAACTGTAAAACACCGGAAGAGTTAAAAGCGTGGAGCCAGAATCTAGGGCATGAAAAAGTATTGACGACTTTCACAAGCTACGGAGAGGTGGCCTGTTACCGGCAGGGAGAAATTATCCGTAATATGGCAACACCGCAAAAGCCGGTTCCAAAAGACGCTAATGAAATGGTCGAGGCAATTTACAGACGGTTGTGTTCCGCCGACCTGGATACCAAAAGAAGTGAGAATAAAAGCTAAGATTATCCGGCAGCGAAGGAATTTAACAACAGTGTACATCCATGAACTGGTTACAATAAAGCCAAACATCTTTAAGGCTAATTTTAGATGCCATCATAAGGTAACTATTGACAAGATCATGATCGAAGAGTATCTTATTCTTGAAGCCGAGTTTAGAGCCTCTCACCGTGGGCAAGTAGAGCCCGTTGGTCACGCTCCATTCACGGCTTTTTTAACAGAGCTACTTTATACCGAACTCCAGTTTTCGTCAGCCCGTTTTTTTGTTACTGATGGATGCAAACGGGGCCGATTTACCGGAATCGGCGGTACGCACGACGTCCAAAAATAGCTTTTTTATTAAACCTCAGCACCCATATCGGGACGGTTAAGCATAGGCTCGGTATGTGTAGGCCCGGAGAGTGCGGAATCGCTACCAGGTCCATCTGAGGTTTTTTAAGTCTGATTGTGTTTGCGGAAGTTAGACGCCGCGTTGCTAATCGCGGGAATGTCGTCCTCTTTAAAGGTCGGTTAGAAAGCGTATCGTCGGCGCACCGGAAGGTGCAGTAAGTCCGGAGGGATTGCTTTCAATACCAGCCTTTTCAAAACAGCCGTGAATGGCAGTTTCTACCTTGGACAATTAGAGCCCTCTGGTCACGAACTATTTGCGCTTTAACACGGTTGGACGGTGCCTTACCCACCCCATGACTGACTGTGTTACTTAAAGAGGATTCGGGTAAGGTGTTCCTCTTCAATTTTAAATAATGCTTTAACTACAGCAGCGTTATAATTAATAGGAAAAGTATTCATAGGGTGATCTAAGGCATGATTAATAAAAAACGCTATAAAGAAGTACTGTCTAAATTATTAAATGAGCACTATGAAGAAATAAAAAAGAAGCATTCTGGATCAAAGGATCGTCAGCAATATATTAATGGTTATTTGACCGCCGCTAGAGCTTTAGGTGCATTTGATTATGACGAATTAAAAGAGATTATCGATAACGTTCATTTTAATGCTTTTGGCAAAACTATTGAAGAAAGACAGAAGTCTGAATTAAGCAGTTATTCTCTTGATGAAAATATTTTGGCTATTCCAACGTACATAAGAGAAGGAATTCTACTAGATAATACATAGCATCAATAACTAAAAATCGTGCTGATTTTGGAACTTTGGGGGCATATTTGGGGGTACACGTAAAATTATGATATAAATAAATATAATAATTATAAATATTTATGTTATTAGTTCGATCCTCGTCATCACCAGAACATAATCCCAGACAATCCCAGGAAGTGCAAAAACCCGCAGAAATAGCGGGTTACCATGGTTCGTTTATCGTTCGATGTGCTCTCAGACGGGTTCTTTTTCTAGTATACAGACATTCTCCATAAGTAAATGAAAATAACAAGAGAAAAAGTATTGCAGATTATCCTGGAACAACTGATGCGGCAGGTAAAACACCGCATTGAGATTCAAGACGGCATTCCCTGTCAATAGGCATTGAAAATTGACCCACTATCGGCGTCCAAAACTGACCCACCCCTGAGTAAAAAATATATGTTTATGAAGACCTGTGTTTCATCCTTCAGCTTTCATTCCCGGTTTCAATGATTTCACAATGATGAGTAAGCCGATCACGCTTAGAATGATTGGCTTTCAAGATGGACAGCTCTTATTCTTGAACGCAAGTGGGCAACAAATTCAAGACTCAAATACTAAGATTCTGAGAACCCTCTTTGCAGAATTAATTAAGGCTTATTCCAGGATAAAATAAATAGTAGGGAAATAAATTGTACCGGTTCTATTTATTCCTTATGTCTTCTATCAGGCGGCGTGTTTTACTACTTGTTTTGCCAGCCGTTCGGCGAGCTTCTCTTTTGCAACCGCCAAATCGTAATGGGTTTGAAGATTCATCCAACTCTGAGCGTCTGTTTTAAAAAACAAGGCCAGCCTGAGGGCGGTATCCGCTGTTATAGCGCGTCTGCCGGCAACAATTTCACCAATGCGACGCTGGGGAACACCGATAGATTTTGCCAGCCGGTATTGCGTAATTCCCATCGGCTTCAAGAAATCTTCCAAAAGGATTTCACCGGGATGAACCGGGGACATGTTTCTTTTCATAACCATTCTCCTTCAATGATAATCAACGATTTCCACGTTAAACGCGTGGCTGTTTTTCCACGTAAAACATATACGCCACTGATCGTTTATTCGGATGCTTAGTTGGCCTTTTCGGTTACCGATCAGCCGCTCCAAATGATTGGCTGGAGGTACACGGAGAAAGCCCAGTGTTTCAGCGGCATGAATTTACGTTAGCTTCCTCAGAGCAACCTTTTGAATGGCATTTGGAAATTTACGCGAAAACAGCCCATTGAAAATTTTTTCCGTTTCCTTGCATCCGAAGGTCTTAATCATGGCTGAATACTAACTCGATGCGTTAGTAATATCAAGTGATACCAAGAAAAAAAGTAATATGTGACTCCTCAACGAAGGAATTGGGGGCAACCGTCCCTGTTTCCCTGTTTTTTCCCTATAACACTTCGTTTATTTTTTTAATCACATCATCGATTATGACGGGTTTGGCGATAAAGCTGTGTCCTCCGGCAATATAATTTTTTGCCTCGACTTCTTCCTGTTTGATGATGGCTGTCACAAATATAATCGGAATTGAACTGGTAGCGGGATCGTCCGATAATTTTTCCGCCACATCGGTGCCGAACATGCCGGGCATCATAACATCGAGAAGAACGACATCAGGTTTTTGAGTCTTCGCCAATCTTACCCCTTCGAGTCCCTCGGTCGCCGTCAGTACCTGGAAATCGGTTTTCAGTTCAAGGGCTTTTTTTATGGCACGACAGAATTTTTCTTCATCATCGATAATAAGTATTTTTCTCCCGGACATATCAGATACCTCCTTAATCCAGAAGCTGAACCATCTTAACCAATACCCGGTTTTCGATATCAGCCAGATTTAATGGTTTATAAATATAATCGTCGGCGCCCAATTGCAGCGCCCTTTTGGCCAGCTCTTCATCAATTACGGCCGTGACCATGATTACCGCAATCTTAGGATTTATTTTTTTAATCTCTCTTAATGTATCCAGCCCGCCCATCCCCGGCATGATAATATCGAGCAATACAAGATGAGGATTTACCTTCTTTATCTTTTGAACGGCTTCCCAGCCGTCTGTCGCGGTATACACATCATATGTTTTGGAAACCAGAAACTTCTTCAACAATCTCACGATATGGATCTCATCATCGACAACAAGAATTCTTTCCATAAATACTACCTTTCAGCCGACGGCATTTTTTTCATTCATCTCCGCTTTCACGGGAAGCATAATGTAAAAAGAAGCACCTCCCCAAACATTATTTTCAGCCCAGATTACGCCACCATGATCATGGATTATGCCATACGATATGGAAAGCCCCAATCCCGTTCCTTTGCCCATCTCTTTGGTGGTAAAAAAAGGATCAAAGATTTTCGACATATTTTCAATCTTAATACCGGTACCGGTATCCGCAACCACTATTTTCAGTTGATTATTCCTTCCGATTAAAATCTCTTCTTCTGCGGTTATCCGCAATATCTTTTTCTCCTTCCCTTCCATGAAATACATGGCATTGGAAATCAGATTCATCAGAACCTGTTCTATCTTTTCCTTGTCCATAAAAACTTCCGGCAAATCAGGCTCATAGGAAATTTCTGTTTCTATCCCCTCTATCTTCAGCTGAGTTGCACACAGATTCACAACATAATCGATAATATTGCCGATACGAGCCTGCACCATCCTTCTCTTGGGGATCCGCGAAAATTCCTTGAGATTTTCAGTAATAGCAACAATACGGCCGACTTGATCCATGCAGACTTCCAATTCTTCCACAACGGCAGCGGGCAGGCTTTCCATGGTTTGCAATATCTGCAATTCCAACGATATGATATTCACGGGATTGAGGATCTCGTGGGCAACCCCGGCGGATAAACGGCCGATGGAAGCGAGCTTTTCCGACTGGAGCAGCATGTCTCTTGCTTTTTGCAGATCTTCTTCCGCGTGTTTTTGCTTGGTAAGGTCGATAATGGCCCCTCTTAACCCCGCAGGTTTGTTTTCACTGATTATAGGACCGGCAACATTCAGAAAAGGAAAGGTGCTGCCGTCCTTTCTGATCCCCGTGTACTCGGTGCCGCCTGTTTTTTCTCCGCTTAATATTCTCAGCATAATTTCACCGGCTCTATCATGATCCTGAGGACTGATGAGCGAGTGAAGTGCATTCAGGCCTTTTTCCAGATCGTTTTGTGTATAACCGAACATTTTAAATATTTCCGGATTGCCGGAGATGAGATTGCCCTCAAGGTCCATCTCATATATGGCTATCGGCAGAAAATCGATCAATTCCCGGTACTTCTTTTCGCTTTGCTGAAGCAGTGTTTCCGCCTGCTTTTGTTTGGTAAGATCAATAATGGCTCCTCTCAAACCAACAGGGTTGCCATTGCTGATAATGACGCTCGCGAAGATCATAAACGGGAATCTGCTGCCGTCTTTTCTGATTCCCGTGTATTCGGTCGGCTCTTTTCTTTCCCAAAGCAGCAATTTTTGCATGTTCGCCTTAAGTCTATCCAGATCGCCGGAAGCAATCATACGAAAGGCATTCAGACCTTTTTCGAGGTCGGATTGTTTATATCCGAAAGTTTCGAAAATAGCAGGATTACCGGAGGTGATATTGCCTTCCAGATCCATTTCAAACAAAGATACGGGCAGAAAATTAACCAATTCCCGATATTTTCTTTCGCTCTCCTGCAGAGCTTTTTCCATCTCTTTGCGTTTGGTAATATCTCTGGATACTCCGTGGAGCCCGATTGCAACTCCCTCATCATTCCGGACACCGCTGGCAATGTTCTCGCACCACCGTATGGAACCGTCCTTATGGTAGTATTCCGCTTCATAGGTAACGGTTCTTTCCGGGTCCGCCTGACCCTGCTGCTCCAGTTCGTATTGCTTTGCCATCAGGTCCATCACGACCGCCAGCGTCGCCGGTGTAACTTGTTCACTAATATCCTGAGCCATCCGTTCTTCCGGAGTAAAACCCAGCGCCGCTTTAATCGACGGACTGACATAGACCGTACGTAAATTCAGATCAGTAATCCAGACAACATCCAGCATTTTGTCGGTAAGGAAGCGGTATTTCTTTTCGCTCTCCCGCAGAGCTTCCTCCGCCTGCTTACGTTCGGTAATGTCTCTGGCTACCGCCTGAAAACCGATTAATTTTCCGTTCACCGAACGGAACTGAATATTTTGCCCGATCCATCTGCATCTCCCGTCTCCGGTAATGATGGGATACTCGAAGTATGTGCTCGGGATACGTTCATCGTATTGCTTCCTGTAAAAGGCGACGATCTTTTCATGAAAGTCCGGTCGGACAAACAAAAGAAAATGTTTTCCGACTATCTCCGCCGGAGGATAACCCATAATACGTTCGGCGACGGGATTGACATAGATAAAATATCCCCCGAAGCTAATCGTGTAAAAAAGATCGCTGCTGTTTTCAATAAGAAGGCGGTATTTATTTTCGTTCTCCTGCAGAGCTTCCTCCGCCTTTCTGCGATCGGTAATGTCGATAAAAGCGAGCTGCAATGCGCTGGGCAGACCGTCCTTATACAAAATAGTCGTTTTCAGATCGATCCAGAGACGGGAGCCGTCCTTGCAGATTACGGGGATCTCCGTAATGCGCGGCGCATCTCCGTTCAAGCGGGCCGCCAATCGTGCAAGCAAAACTTGCTTTGTCTCTTCGTCGAAAAATCCCAGCTCCAGGGCACTTTGGGACAGGAGATCTTCCCTTCTCCAACCGCTTGCTTCTTCAATCCTCCGGTTGACAAATTGAACATGGCCGGACAGATCGGTAATACAAATCCCGATGGGGGAACTTTCCAGAAAATTGCGATACTTCTCTTCACTGGCCGATAAATTCTTCTCCGCATTTATCCGTTCGGTAATTTGAGCTTCCAGTTGCAAGGTTCGTTCGGCAACCCGGGCTTCCAGCTCTTCATTAAGTTTGCAAAGCTCCGCCTCCGCCCGCAGCAGGTACCTGATGGGGAGAATACGCAGAATGAAGAATATTCCCAAACCCACAGGCAGCATCAACAAAAACAATATGCCGCTCTGTCGCCACAGCGGCCGCAGGGAACGGAATATCTCAATCCTGCCCACAACAACTCCGGAATCCATAAGGTCGGCAAAGCGCATGATCAGAGGCGGCTGCAGGTTGTCCACACTTTCAGCGACGATTTCATTTTTATTATTTACAATGCGTCTCGACTCCAAAATACCTTCCTGCGGACGTTTTTGGAGATATTCGGTCAGGCGGATTTCTTCAAATTCCCAGTAAGTGCCGCTCGCGCTGATGATATTTGTCAGCACACCGGCATTGATTTCCGCTTCAGTCTTCAGCATTGCCGCCGTGTTTTGGTAGGAATGGAAGAAAAAGACGAGGGGAAAAATGATCACGATCATTCCGGTCACAATCGCCACGAGACAGGTTACGATCCCGGTTATATTTTTCTTTTTCGACATGGGTTGCCTTCTCGTTTACCGGATAACAACAAAATTGCCTGCTGCTTCCAGCATTTTCCTGCCTTGTACCGACCTCATAAAAGCCAAAAAATTGCGGGCCGGCAAAGAGAGGTCTTTTTGTGTTACCGTAAAAAAAATTCTTACCAGGGGATACGATCCGGAAGCGAGATTTTTTACACTTGGGGTCACACCATTGTAGGACAACACTTTCACCTGCCGTTTCTCGGTGATTACCTGTGTCAGAGTGGAAATTCCGAATGCACCGGGAGTTTTTTCTATCATCCCGGCGTTATCTTGATCGGTCAGGGCGATCAACATTCCGGGACGGGAAAAGGCGGCGTCGATCGCCTGACTTATTTCAGGTGATATCATCTTCACAATCCGGATATCGGTTTCATTGCGCTGACGCAGAGGTACGCGAATCCGCCGACCATCGGGCCAGGCTGCTCTTTCACCTTTATAGATTTTAACAATATCAGCGGAAGTTACGTTTGATACCGTCACATCTCTGTGTGCAATAAAGATAAGAGGACTTCGCGCATATTCGGTAACCGACAATCCAGATTCACGTTCCTTGCCGGTCGGAATCCTGCTGGAGATCGCGATATCTATGGCTTTTTGAGAAACCGCTTTTATTCCGCCGGTACTGCCCAGGCTTGGTATGATCTTTAACTTTACTCCTCCAGGAGACTTTTCAAAAGCCTGTCCGAGGATTTTCATGGACATCATTGCACTGCCGGTACCGGCAATTGTCAGGCAATCCTCCGCGAAAGCAACTGCCGGCAAACTCAGTCCAGATAGTATGATGACGAAAAAATATTTTTTAAAAGTTTTCTTAAATATCATGTTATTCATCAGTCCTATTCTTTCTCTTCACCATATTCAATTCATGGCCTGGACTTAAATTTTCCACTGATAATTTGTCTTTATTTTTATTTCCGGGGTGCTGCTTTGCGGGAGATAATATCCGGCAACAGGCACTTAGGAATAAATACGGCAACAATATCTTTAATACCTGATATTATTTTGGGACATTTAAGAAAATTATAGATGGAATAGTTTCTATATTGTACTGATATAATGCTATCAAATATTGGTGATACATTCTGCTTGCTGCCTGCCCGACAAAACAGGCAGCATTTTTCAAATTTGTCACATATATTGGACAGCAGTACCATCCATTACCTGCATGCGAGACAGGGCAATCCCACAAATGATCCGTTTCTTGTGGGATTGCCCTGATGTTTCCAATCCCCCTCTTCGGATAGTATGGAGAGAACAATTCTCCTACATTAGGTTTGTTACGTTAGAAGTGGGCCGGAGAGAAGTCAATATAGAATAATATGATAGAAAATATATAGATGAAGTATATATTTATGACATAAGCAGAAGATGAGATCGAAGATTGGTTTTTCCTTTTTTCAGACCGAGTTTCTTCCTGATGTTGTTCCGGTGCGTATCCACCGTCCCTACCGAAACACCCAACAACTCCGCAATGTTTTTTGATTTTATACCATTTCTGACCATGACGACCACCGCGATTTCCGTAGGAGTTAAATCCTTATAACCGGAACAGATATTATTCAAAAAGGGGGAAACAATGTCTTGGAGGTTTGACTTGAGGATAGTTAGATAGCCTCTGTTTCTTTCGTCCAGATTATAGTTTTCCAGCTTCGTGATATAGGGCATTACAAGTTCGTTGATATTTTTTTGCAGCCTCGCTTCCAAATATTCCTGATCTTCCCTCCGGCTCTTAAAAATAACCCGCAGGGCGTTTTTGGCTTCCTCCAGCTCCAACGACAGCTGTTTCACGACATCATCTCTTTTTTTAAGGTCATCCTGCGCCTGTCTGCGTTCTGTAATGTCGTGGTGTACGCTGACAACCAGTTTATCTCCCTGAATATCGATAAGTTCCGCCGAATATATGCCTACCCTGACATTACCGGATTTCGTACGGTACTCCACCTCCTCATTATAAATAAAACCTTTTGCCCGCAGCAGGCGATTGATTTTCTCGTAATCTTCCCTGCTCAAAATATTCAGTTCCTGAATACTTCGTCCTATTATTTCTTCGCGGGTGTACCCTGTGAAACGAACAAACCTGTGATTGACCTCCAGAAATATGTGATCTTTAAACCTGTTAACGGCCATTAGCGCCGGACTCATAAAAAACACTCTGTCCAAGAGCTCGCTTAATTGATCGCGATTCAACATTCTTGCAGTGAATCCTTTGCCGGCCTTTATTAGCTTTTCCGACTTTCCCCGTATACGCTTTTCCATATCTTCCTTTGCTGTTTTCATCATGTACCGTGCTTATTCCAAGTCTGATTGCCAAAATATTTAACAAAACAGGATAATTTACCCGATCGCACTTCGTAAGATTTGATATTTATTGAAAAGGATCCTCTTTTCTTACTTGGAAATTATAGAGAATGTCGTGATGGGCGTCAAGATAAAGTATCCCGGATGCACCCGCTTTTTAAGTATTTTAGAAGAAGACAGAGAATGCCAAATATGATACAAATTTCCATACGAACAAACATTTCGGCAATGAACTTGGAGCAAGGAGAAGCCCCATGGAACCTGTATCTTTTACAATAGCCAACGAAGTATCCATGATTCCGGTTATACAGTCCGCTGCTGCTGCATATTGCCGGGTTGCCGGGGCCGACGAGGAGATCGCCCGTCAGACGGAGCTGGCGGTTGAAGAGATCGTCACCAATATCTTCCAGTATGAATATCTTCCCGGCCAGGAAGAAACGATCACCATGACACTTTCTCTGAAAGATGGCGCCCTGCAATTCTTAATCCGTTTCCGGGGAATACCTTTTGATGTCGCCTGTCTGAAGCAATGGGAAAAGAAAACCGGCATCGACCGGATCGTTGAAAGCAACGGCCGGGGCCTGGGGCTGCGCCTTCTGGGCCGGTTCGGCTATGAAGTAACGTACCATAACCTGGGCTGGCCGGGGCAGGAGATTTGCGTCCGCCGCTCTATACCCGCGGCGGAAAGCAAGCCCCTGCCTGCGAGAAAAACGCAAGCAGCTTCTGAATCTTGCAAGACGATTTTCCGGCGGATGCGCCCCGGCGATGCTGCCGCAATTTCCCGGCTGGCTTATTTTGCTTACCGTTATACCTATATCCGGGAGGAACTCTACGAGCCTGAACAGGTGCGCCTCCGCAACGCGGACGGCCGGATGAAGAGCTATGTGATCGTCAATAATAAAAACGATGAGGTCATCGGACACATGGCATTTTTTTCCGATGATCTGTTCGCCGCCGTACCGGAGTTGGCGGCGGGTTTTGTTCACCCGCGCTTCCGCGGGAGCGGCGGCTTTAATGAGTTGACCGAACTCATGGTCCGCGACGCGCAGGCGGAAGGGTGGCAGGGAGTCTGCGGAATGGCCGTAACCTCGCACTTTTACAGTCAACTGGCAGCATTACGTACGGGAATGAGGGAATCGGCTCTTTTTGTTTCCCATCTGAATCCACTGGCGATACCGAACATCAAAGATCAGGCCGTATCCCGTGAATCCCTTCTTTACCTTGTACGAATTTTCGACCGGAACCATCGACAACCATACTATGCGCCTTCCCGGCATCGCGAGATGATCGCGCAGATTGTCCGGAATGTTTCCGCAACCGCAAACTTTGCCGATGTCCCGCGGGAAGCACCGCTTCCGGACAGGGGCGAAACGGAGACCCGTACCGATACGCAGCAATCCGGTTACCTGGTCATCCGTCGTTGGGGCCGCGATACCTTGCACACTGTAAGCGAGATTCTGAGGAACTGGTGTCTTGATCGCCTGGAAACAATTTATCTTTATCTTCCGCTGACCCAGCCCGCTACTGCCGTTTACGGTTCCGATCTGGAGGAGATGAGCTTTTTCTTCGCCGGGATCATGTCCGGACACTCCGGGGCGGACTGGCTGGTCATGCAGTACCTCAACAACCGGCGCAATGATTACGGGCTCATCAAAGCGGCCACGCCCTTCGGGAAAATCCTGATTGATTATGTACGGAATTGTGATCCCACGGCCGGCGGCAACCCCGGAAAGGTACAACCGGCAGCACTTTGAATGCCCGCCGGTGGAGCGTAAAGCAGCAAACGAAACAAGCTGGTTATCAGATTCAAATATTGATTAGTAGAGTATGAGGGATAGCTGATGAGAATAAGGCATCTGCCGGTTATAATATCACTGATTTTCCTTTTTTTGGCATGCACGGCAAGTAACGAGCAGGTAAAAAATCAAGCGGCAATAAATACAAATTCAACAGCCGGATCTCTTCCGGCCGGCGAAGAAAAACCGGCCGCGGGTTCAGCAGAAACCTTTTCCGCCCAAGCAGATATATTAAGTGAAATCCCGGCAGTTCCCGAAACAAAAGAATCGCTGGATTCATTTACCCTGGCCCAAATAAAGGAATTGCGGCAGCGTCTTGCCGTAAACGGGGTTCCCGGGGAATGGTTTGACCGGCAGATTGAGCATGAAACATTCCGGACGCACCCGGCAATTACAAACTATTTTCAAAAAGCCGGGGAACGTCAGGTCGATCACGATAAAGTACGCGACAGTTCCTGGTACTTCGCTAAAATGGACGTAGGCGCCAAAATCGAAAAAGGGAAAAGATTCATTGAAGACAACCGCGATATTTTAAAACGCGCCGAGGCCAGGCACGGGATACATCAGGAACTGATTGCCGCCGTTATCGGTATCGAAACAAATTTCGCCAGTCATTACCAGCGCGGAAAATTTTATGCTTTTAATTCTCTGGTCTCTCAATATGTTTTCGCCGGACGGAAAAAATTTGCCGTTCGGGAAATTACGGCGCTTTACAGATTTGCAGAAAAAACCGGTCAGCCGCTGCATTCCTTCACGAGCTCTTACGCCGGTGCGATCGGCTGGGGACAGTTTATTCCTTCTTCCCTGCTGGCTTTTTTTATCGATACAAACGGAGTTAATGAAGATACCGATCCGTTCTGCATCGAAGATACGATCTTCAGTGTGGAAAACTATTTGTTCCGGCATAATCTGTCGGAAAAAAACATTGATAACTACAACGCCAGATACAAAGCAGTTTTCGCATACAACCACAGTAATGTTTACGTTCAGGCGGTTCTTTTTATTTATGACGGCCTGCGTAACCATTTTCATTCTACCCAAACGGATATCTCCGGCAGGAAATCGGCAGGTATATATTGATTCCGAAGAAACTTTTCGCATCTGGAAAAACCGTTTAAAAAGTTCTTGGAGAACTGCCGGGTACAGGGATATGATATATTCATGGAAACCTTCTGGAGCGGATTTTCGGGATTTGTAATCGGCATCGGCCTTGCCGCCGCCTGCGGTTTCCGGATAATCATACCTTTTCTCGGACTCTCCGTTGCCGCGGCAAACGGCTGGATTGACCTCGTACCGCAATTTCAATGGATCGGCACGGATGCGGCCTTTTGGGCTTTTGCCACAGCCGCCGTTCTGGAAATAGGCGCCTACTATGTGCCCTGGATGGATAATCTTCTCGACGCCGCGGCGACGCCGCTGGCTGTCGCGGCGGGAGTAATCCTTACGGCTTCGGTCATGACCGGCATATCACCGTTTATGAAGTGGACAATCGCCCTTATCGCCGGAGGAAGTATCGCGGGGGCGATACAAACAGGAACGGCGCTGCTGCGGGGTGCATCCACCGTTTCCACGGGCGGCACGGCAAACTTCTTTATTGCCACGGCCGAACTTTTCGGGTCGGTTATAACCACGATTCTGGCTCTCGTGATACCTATAATTGCTTTTATAGTTGCTTTAATCATCGCCGCAGTGATTTTAATAAAAATAATGCGCAAACGGAAAACTGCAAACAACCAAAATGAAACATGAACTTGCCGCCATCGCCCTTCTGCCCGTTTTAATCACCCAGGGCCTCTATGTCCGCAAGGTTACTCCCAGGCTTCCGGAACCTATGGGTGCACGCTCCGGCCTTTACGGATCAGGCCCATCCCTAAACTTGCTGATCCTCGGTGATTCAGCGGCAGCCGGAGTCGGTGTCGCAACACAGGAACAGGCGCTTTCCGGCCGATTGGTCGCGGAACTCGGCTCTCATTTCCGGGTATCCTGGAAACTGATTGCACAAACCGGATACAAGGCAAAAGATGTTCTTGCCGAACTTTCGACGACTGCAGCGGAGAGGTTCGATGTCGTTGTCACGTCCATCGGGGTCAATGATGTCACTCATGAAACAAACCCCCGGCAATGGATCAATCGGCAAGGCCTGATTGTCGAACTTCTACGGACAAAATTCCGGGCACGGCACATAATACTATCGAGTGTCCCTCCGATGCATCTCTTTCCCGCCCTTCCCCAACCACTTCGCTGGTATCTGGGCTCAAGAGCAAAATGTTTCAACAGTCTGTTGCAGGAATTCGTCGCCGGCTGCACGGCATGCGAATTTGCGGAGACAGAATTTCCCCTGGAGCCTTCATACATGGCGACAGACGGTTTTCATCCCGGAGAACCTGCCTATTGTCTCTGGGCGAGCCATGTTGCAGACATCATTCGCAACAGGCTTGCCGCAACCATTACCAATCAGACAAAATAGACATTTTAAAAAATGAACCGGTGTTTACTACCGGCAAGCAATGCCTTCTTCTGCGCCGGATTTTCTTTGACAGAAATGGTTCCGTTGTTCTATACTCCGCTTACACTCAAAGAAGATTTCCTCCGGTGTCTTGAGAAATATTTTTATCGATGCAACCGAAATTACTCAACAATCAACCAACTTTCAATAAAATGAGGTAAGTCGTGTCAAAATCATCAGCAGGTAAATCGTTTGTTTTGCTCGTTATTTTATTATCAATTTTGCTGCCGCAATCTCTTTATGCCCAGGGAAAAGCCTGGCTGGGCGCGGAAGTACAAAGCATGTCGGCGGCGCAGGCCGACGGCTCTCCCGACAGCAAGAGTGCGAAAATAGCCGCTATTGTACGCAGCCGGATGAGAGCTGTTCAACCTGAGAGTGTTACCACGCCCGGCGGCCTGCGGATTGTCTCCGTAATAAAAGACAGCCCTGCCGAAAAGATGGGTCTGCAAAAAGACGATATAATTATCATTGTCGGCGGAAACAAGGCAAATTCCCCGGCTGATCTCATTAATTATGTCGCGGAAAGTAAACCGGGGCAGAGTATCTTCCTGGACGTTATGCGCAGTGGACGGAGATTATCTCTGGCAGGCCGATTAGATAAAATGCCGGAAGCGGCCGCACCCGTTGCCAAAAAAGTTTTTCCGACAAGAATTTCCGACGACACGGAAATAATTGTGCAAACCGGTAATACTTCCGGTGTCAGCCGCGTAATTTTCTCCCCTTCGGGAAAACTCCTTCTTTCCAGTGCGGTAGCCAGAACTCTTAATCTCTGGGATGTGGAAACAGACAAAGAAATAAGATCTTTTTCCGATACCGAAGACAACATCAATACTTTCGCTTTTTCCCCGGACGAAGCATTTTTCATCACCGGCGGATGGAACGGCTTACTGAAAATGCGCAATCTTGAAACCGGCGCAACCATCTGGACGGTCAAGGGCCATAACGATTATGTGCAAAGAGCGGTCTTTTCAGCCGATGGAAAAATTTTAGCCACCGCAAGCTCGGATAAGACCATCAAAATCCGGGATGCCAAAACGGGAAAGGAAATCCGCACTCTTGCCGGCAGCGCCGAAGCGGTTACAGGGCTGACTCTTTCCCCCGATGAAAAAAATATTTTATCCGCCTCCAAGGATGGCCTCGTGCGGCTGTGGGATGCGGCAACAGGCGGTGAAATTAGAGTTTTCCAGGGCAAACCGGGCTGGACGAAAGCAGTCGCTTTCTCCCCGGACGGCAAATATATCATGGCGGGCAATGAAAAAACAAATATCACGGTTTGGGAAACTAATACCGGCCGTGAAGTTCAGTCATTTTCCATTGCCCCGGATGATGTATCACGCGTGGTCTTTTCCCCGGATAGCCGGCGCGTCCTGACGGTGGGAACAAACCGCGTCTTTCATCTCTGGGATGTTTTTTCGGCCAGGGAAATTTTGAATTTTACCGGTCATTCCATTTTGATTACCGATGTCTCTTTTTCCCGCGATGGTCAATACATTGTCTCCGGCGGCCAGGACCGGATGATTAAAATATGGGAAGCAAAAACGGGAATTCAGCTGAAAACATTTACCGGCAAAGCCTCCTGGATTTATGCGGCATCTTTTTCGCCGGCAGACGCCCGGGCTCTGTCCGTTAGCGAGGACAGGAGCATCAAACTCTGGGATACGGAAACAGGCAAGCAAATATCTTCATCCCGCTTCCGGTGGATTGTTGATTCCAGGGAGGAAAAGGAAAGCTATGAATATCTGAAGAGCATAGTAAAGACGGCTGTTTTTTCTTCCGACGGGAAAAGTATCCTTTTGCGCGCCGAAGGAGAAAAGGGCGCGATCATTATCTGGGATCCTGCTTCGGGAAAAGTTAAACAATTCTTCATCGACGCCAAATTTCTCCTGGGACAAAACGCCGTACAATTTTCCCCCGACAACAAATTGATTATCTCCGGCGGGGGAGACAAACTCGTAAAAATCTGGGATATTGCTGCGGGAAAAGAATTGAAAAGATTCGCCGGGCACGAAGACGACGTGAATTCCGTTTCGTTCTCACCGGACGGGAAATACGCCCTCTCGGCGGGAGGCAGAACATGGAGTAAAAAAGACAACACTATAAGGCTATGGGAGGTGGCAACGGGAAAGGAAATCAAAAAATTTGAGGGTCACACGGATGCAATTTTTTCCGCCGCCTTTTCCCCGGACGGGAAATACATAGTATCGGGCGGCCTGGACAGAACCATCCGCCTGTGGGACGTCGCCGCCGGCAAAGAGCTGAAAACACTGACCGGGCATACGGGAACCGTCAGTTCGGTTGTTTTTTCCCGCAACGGTAAAAGAATATTGTCGGCCTCGGGAGATTATCTGGTCAAATTGTGGGATATCGCCACCGGCCGCGAAATCAAGAGTTTCACCGGTCATTCGGCCTGGGTCAATGCGGCGTCATTTTCACCGGACGAAAAAAGGATTATCTCCGGGGGATTTGATGCAACAACCAGAATCTGGGATGTCGCCACCGGCCGTGAACTGGCGCGTTTTATCGGTTTTAACGACGGTGAATGGGTGGTCATCATCCCCGAAGGTTATTACAACTCTTCGCAAAGCGGCCATAAGCACTTAAGCTTGCGCATGGGCAACAGCATTTTCGGCATCGATCAGTTTTATGATGTTTTCTACCGGCCGGACATTGTTGCCGCCAAGTTAAAAGGTGAAGATATTAATGATCTCATCACCCTGACAATTGCCGAAGCCATTAAAAATCCACCGCCGGAAGTGCAATTTAACAGTACCGTCTTTCCGGCACAGGCGCCCCGCGTCCGGGCCTGCTACCGGGTGAGCAATACAGGCGGCGGCATCGGCGAAGTGCGGGTGTTTCATAACGGCAAACTTGTTCAATCAGACGGGTTTTATCGCGATACCGCGAAAACAGCTCCGCAGACGGGGCTCGCTTCTTTAAACAGCAAAGCAATTTATGCGGAAATGCGCAGTATCAAGATTCAGGAAAAAATTGAGCTAAGCCCGATAAAAAGTAATCCCAAAGGAGATGTTTACGAAACCTGCCGCGAAATAGACGCCGTGCCGGGTGAAAATGAAATCAGCGTTACGGCCTTTAACGGCAGCAATACCGTGCAAAGCCTCATGAAATCGGTCGGCTTCCGCTCAATATTGCCGCCGCAGGAACCGCATCTTTATATTCTGGCTGTCGGCATTGATAAATACCAGGAGCAGAGCATTAACCTGAAATATGCCCGCAAGGATGCAGGCGATATACGAAATATGCTGGTGCGGCAGTCCGCGGGATTTTATCGTCCGGAAAACATTCATGCAGAGCTGATTGCCGATAATGATGCCTCCAAGAAAAATATCATCGGCGCAATTGACGCCCTCGCACAGCTTATCAAGCCCGGCGACGGCTTCATCTTTTTTGTCGCGGGCCATGGAGTTTTACTGCACAATCAATATTATATGCTCACACATGACTATCAGGGTAAGATAGACGATTTAAGCCTGATCAGCTCCAACGAAATTGTCGAGATGTCCAAAAAAATAAAATCTCTTCATCAACTGCTTATCTTTGATACCTGCCATGCCGGCGGTGTTGATTTCATTGTCAGCGGCTTGTATGACGCCCGTATTTCCGTGCTGGCGAAAAAAATGGGGCTGCATATTTACGCCTCCGCCAACGACAAGCAAACGGCGCTCGATGGTTACAAGGGCAACGGCCTTTTTACCCATACGCTGCTTCGCGGGTTGAATGATAATCCGCAGGCCGCCGGCGGCGGAAGCAAAGAAGTAACGGTTATCAGCCTCGGCGCCTTTACTAAAAAAACAACCGCCGACATTTCCGGACAAATCGGCCACAGCCAGACGCCGCTGATTATTAATTTCGGGAAGGATTATCCGTTGTATCAGGTCAAATAGCCGATCATCCGGCGGAACCTTCTGGACAATAATTCCGGGAAGCACAATAAATCTTCAGGAACAGCAGATTTTTTGCCGTCTTCCCGGTTAATTATTCACCTTCCGATAGTTTTTCGAGCGCTTTTTGATCCAGAATAGTAATCACTCTTCCTGCCGCGGAAATGATACCGTCGTTCGTCATTTTTCTCAAGGCACGGGAAAGGGCTTCCGGTGTTGCCCCCAGAATCTTGGCCATTTCCCTCTGGGAAAGGGTAAGCTCGACGGTTGTTTTTTTATCCCCGGAGCTGCGGGCCGACTCGTGACGCAGGAAAGAGGCCACGCGCCCGGGTAGCTCTTTTAGGGAAAGCGATTCAATCAGATTCATCGAGTCTTTGAGGCGTTGTGAGAGTATCCGGATGATATTCAATAACAGAGCCGGTTCCTGTTTGGCTGCCTCCTCAATCACTGTACCGGGAATTAAAAGGACGGTGGTATCCTCGATCGCCATGGCGGAAGCCGGAAAAGAATCTGTTGCAAAAGCCGTACACAGACCGAACGGATCACCCGGCCCTAAAAGCTGCAGGGTCTGTTCCCTGCCTTCCGCCGAGCTGCGGTAGAGTTTTAATTGCCCGGCAACGACCACATAAAACGACCGGATCGGGTCCGTCTCGCCGATAACCATCTCGCCTCGTTTAAATTTTTTATATGTCGATTGCGCCGCAAGCAGGCGCATCTTTTCTGAAGAAACGCCTGAAAACAGTTCTATATCCTGCATCTTTTTTCCGATATCCATCTGCAAATAGTCTTCTCTTTCGTTGATCCGGATCAATGAATTATTAATTATAAAGGTGTATCCATAAACAAAATACAGGTAATTTTTACCACAGACATGCAGAGAAACAAAATAAATTATCGATATGGAGGAAACAATATGAATTCGGAATTTGTGAAACATGCAGGCGACAGCGATTTCAGCACGGTTGTTTTAAAAGAAGGGAAACCTACTCTGGTTGATTTCTGGGCACCCTGGTGCGGACCATGCCGCTCTATCGGCCCGATTCTGGAGGAACTGGCTGTGGAATATCATGACCGGATAAAAGTGGTTAAAGTAAACGTGGATGATAATCCGGCGACAGCCGCTCAATACGGCGTGCGGAGCATCCCGACCCTGCTTCTGGTTAAAAACGGCCAGGTGCAGGAAACACAAATCGGCCTTTTGAACAAAAGTCAACTTGCGGCTCTGCTGGAGAGGAATTTAAACTGAGCAAAAACAGGGAGAAGCATACGCCTCCCCAAAACAATAAAAGAAAGGTGAAAAAAAATGAGTGAGCTTTTGATTTTTCTTTTGATCATTGCCGGGTGGTTTTTTCTGCAGGCCTGGTTACTGCCGCGCCTCGGCATATCCACCTGAATGAAGGAGGCTTGTCCGGTCGAGGACAAGAAAAAACCGAAAAAAGATCAGTAATAAAACTGAAGGCTAAGGCCCGGCGGACACCTGCCGGGCCTTACAAAACCAACTTTATGTTGAGAAAGACAGGTATATTTTTACACAGGCGGCATGAAAGTGCTTGTAAAATTTTCAAAATTCAGCAAAAAATAGCGGAAGTTCGGAAAATAATTATTTAGGAACGATGCTTTTAAATCAATGACACTCGCTGCAAACAAGCGAAGTGCAGTTTGAAGCGTTAGTGGAATTGGTCCCGAAAGTAAAACCCGGCGGATGCAGGGCGAAGCCCAGTAGGCTGAACTATCCGGGATCCAGCGGGTCATATTCACCGCCCCTTGGGACGAATAGATTGAGTCAGAAGCGGTATGATACCCCGCTGCTTGCGGCAGGGTCGCTCATTAGATATTAAAACCAATAAAGCAAAACGCTTCCGCCTATGAACGACGAAGTCCTTTTCAATGAACTCACAGAACTGGCCGAAAGACTCGGCATATCAGTGCGCAATGAAAATATCGGCACTGAAGATTCATCAGGTTGCGGAGGTCTCTGCCGTCTCGAAGGGAAGTACCTGCTTATTTTGAACTCCAAAGCCACGCCCGAGGAAAAAAATCAGGTGATGATCAAGGCGCTTAAGCAATTTGATCTTGGCGTGCTCTATGTCAAACCGTTTGTCCGGGAATTAATCGAAGGATATACGGAATTTTGATTTATTGTTACTTTCATTCATAAATGATTTAATCGTTGCCAAATATTGCTGGGGCAACAGCTAATTTACGGAAAATCCTATGAGAAAGAAAACCAAGATCGTTGCGACATTATCCGCTAAAATCGGTTCCGTTGAATTTATCAAAAAACTTCATCAGGCCGGAATGGATGTAGTGCGGCTCAACACCGCCTTTCAGTCCCCGGAAGAGGCACGGAAAATCATCCAAAACGTCAGGGAGGTTTCCGACCGGCTGGCCATTATGATCGACACCAAAGGACCGGAAGTCCGAACCGCCAGAGCAGCCGAGGAAATCTTCATCAGCCGGGGTGATCTAGTCACCATCAAGGGCGATCCCGAAAAACAATCGACCCGGAATTGCCTCTATGTCAGCCACAAAGGATTTGCAAACGACGTTCCTCTCCACAGCCATATTCTTATCGATGACGGCTCTCTGGAGCTGCTTGTTCAGGATAAGCGGGATAATTCCCTGATCTGCGAAGCCTTAAACGACGGCAAACTGGAAGGCCGCAAAAGCGTGAATGTCCCCCGGGTAAACTTTCAGCTGCCTTCTTTGAGTGAAAAAGATAAGGATTTCATTCGTTTTGCGATCCGGGAAGGAATCGATTTCATCGCGCATTCCTTTGTCCGGAACAAGGAGGATATTCTGGCCATTCAGAATATCCTGGATGAGGGGAAAAGCTCCATTAAAATCATCGCCAAAATCGAAAATCAGGAAGGAGTTGACCGGATCGACGAAATTCTCGATCATGCCTACGGTGTAATGGTAGCCCGCGGCGATCTGGCCATTGAGATACCCTACGAAAAGATTCCGGGAATTCAGAAAATGCTGATCGAGAAATGCATTGCCCGGCGAAAGCCTGTGATCATCGCCACGCAAATGCTCCATTCCATGATCCATAATCCCCGCCCGACCCGGGCGGAGGTAAGCGATATCGCCAGCGCCATTTACAGCAAAAGTGACGCCCTCATGTTGAGCGCGGAAACAGCCAACGGCTCATATCCTCTGGAGGCGGTAACTACGATGGCGAAAGTCGCCGTCGAGGTTGAAAAATCACAAAGCGATATGTATGACACACCGACGGTCATTCTTACCAATGAATGCTCCGCCTTTCTTACCAAAACGGCCGTTGAAGCCGCCATAAAACTCAACGCCCGCGCGATTATCGCCGACACCTCCTCGGGATCATCCATCCGTAACATGGCCGGTTTCCGGGGCCGCAAAAATGTTTTCGCCCATTGCTACGACCGATCCGTCGCCAGACAGCTTGCCCTTTCCTTCGGCGTTTTCCCGGAATTCACCGATAAAGCGAAAAACAGCCGGGACTTCGTAAAAAGGGCGCTGCAAAGCCACCTGGCGGCCGGCACCCTTGAGGAAGACGATCTGGTCGTAGTCGTCGCCGGAAATTTTCGGGAAACCTTCGGCCACTCTTTTATCGAGATCAGTCCGGTAAAACAGCTGCTGTTGGATAAAATAATCTAATGCGGAAAAAAATTATTAAAAATTATTCTTGACATTAGAACACCCGTTCTATTATAGTAACATCCATGGAAAACAAACGCACCGTAAAATCAGTAACGCAGAAATTAGCGGATTTTTGCCTCACCAGCCACCGGATGCCGACTTACGAGGAAATGATGGCCTTGCTCGCCGTCCGGTCCAAAAGTGTCGTTCATTTCTGGATGAACAAACTCTTAAAAGAAGGTATTCTGGAAAAGGACGCCTCCGGACGCCTTACATTCATTAATCCGCTTGTCGGCGTTCCTCTGGCCGGAAGCGTATCCGCCGGATTCCCTTCACCGGCGGAAGAGGAATTACGCGATGTTATTTCTTTTGACGATTACCTGATTACCAGACAGTCGCAATCTTTTCTGCTGAAAGTCGACGGCGATTCCATGACCGGCGCCGGAATCATGCCGGATGATTTGGTACTGGTCGAACGCGGCCGGGAACCGAAAACCGGCGATATCGTAATTGCCGAGGTCGACGGCGCCTGGACAATGAAGTATTTCCATAAAAAAGGCGGAAAAGTTTATCTGGAAGCCGCAAACCCCAAATACCCCAAAATCGAGCCCGTGGCGGAACTGCGGCTTGGCGGCGTGGTTACGGCGGTAGTGAGAAAATATCACTCTTAAAGTACAGGCTGGAAATAGCCGATATAATCACCAGAGGATAACTGAAATGCAAGCAGAAATTACTTTCCCCGAAAATAACGTCAGGATGGAAACGGCAAACCGTATAAATAAATCCGCTGCCCGGAACCCGCTTGCGGGATTTCAAAAATTCATTGAAGAGGGCGACTGGGATGAACGCTTACTGAAATACGAAAAACACCTTAATCGATTTTCCCTGGCTATTATCATCGCCTCGGTTATTTTCCTGATCCCCGTCTGCTTCAATATTTTCACCCGCTGAACAAACCGCATCGTCCGCAGTATTCTTTTTCATAGGTGCACTATCGTCATCGCAAGGCCTCTTTCCGAGAACTTTGCATAACCATTATTTTGTCATCGCGGGCGGCGCGGCGATCTTCTTAAATCAATGACACTCGCTGAAAACAAGCGAAGTGCAGTTTGAAGCGTTAGTGGAATTGATCCCGAAAGTAAAACCCGGCGGATGCAGGGCGAAGCCCAGCAGGCTGAGCTATCCGGGATCCAGCGGGTCATATTCACCGCCCCTTGGGACGAATAGATTGAGGCAGAATCGGTATGATACCCCGCTGCTTGCGGCAGGGTCGTTCATTACAATAACTTAACGACCTGTTGCCCGAAAAGTTACCTCTTTTGCAGCGGCCTTTGAAACGTTTTTGTAATGAATCTTGGCGAAGTGAAAGATCAGCGACTTCAATTGTTTGAGCCGAAGGCGAGTTTTGAAGGCGCCTCACACAAGCCTTAGAATTCATCAAAAACGTTTCCGGTAAGCGCAAAAGAGATTTGGGAAACATGTGATTGCTTCACTCCGCCGCAGTTGCCTTACCCATAAAAATTGCGCTGTCATGAACCGGCAATATTTTACGGCTTCGCCGGCCGGAACTTGAGCAGGGATAAAGTTTCCGTCACATCATCCCAGAAAGCTTCCACAGCCATATCACAAGTCAACTTATGCGGGTCGCACTCCACGATATTGGTCAGGATATGAGGACCTTCTTCCAATGCCACGACAGCCACAACATAAGGCAGATCAACCTTGAAGGACGGATCGTAGGCTACGTGATAAATCACATAGGAATAAATGGTTCCTCTGCCGGAAACATCGATCAGTCTGGTATCCGCGGAGAGGCACCGGGGACACAAAAAGGCCGGCGGCCAGCGCAGGTGTCCGCAATTGCCGCATTTTTGAATTCTGATTACATGTTTCCGGCATCCTTCCCAGAAGAATCTGGTGTCGGCACCGATTTGCGGTAAAGGTTTATTATAGGTCATAGTTTTACCCTTTCCTCAGAATGTAGCAGGCATGGCTTTGCAAAATTCCCCCGTTGTCGCTGCATAAAATGATTTCCGGCGTTTTGTTGTTTGTCTTCGGACCCAACTGCCGGTCTCCACAGCGTCCCATCAGCTGCATGACTCCCTCCGTCAAAGGTGTGAGACCCATCTGGTAAGCTTCAGAAAGCAGTCCCCCGGAAGTATTAACCGGCATCCGGCCGCCCGGCTCAATGGTTCCTCCGGCAAACCAATCCCTGCCTTCACCGGGACGGAAAAATCCGTAATCCTGCAGAGTGATTTCAACGGTGTAGGTAAAGCAATCATAGATTTCACAGGCATCAACGGCATCGAGACCGATCCCCGCCATATCCAGGGCTGCTTTGCCGGCAGCGCGTGCGCCGGTCGGCCCGGCCATATAACGGGATCCGGCAAGATCGGCGGATGGGCTGTGCATTCCCAGCCCCATAATGGTGACAACAGGATGACGCAGGTCGCGGGCACGTTCCACCGTAGTTACGATGCAGGCCCGGCCGCCATCGGCAACAAGGCAATTATCGGCAAGCCGGAAAGGCTCGACAACCCACGGGGAAGAGTAATAATCCGCTGTAGTCATTTTGCGATCATACATCATGGCACGGGGATTCAGGTTGGCCCATTTGCGCTGTCCGACGGCGATTTTTTCCCATGTTTCCGGCCCCGTATTGAACTCGTGCATGGCCCTTCTTGCCGCCATGGCATAGCCTGCCGAAGCACCGAAATGCCCGAACACCGCGTCGTCGCCGTTTCTGCCCAGAAGCATCCGCAGCATTCCTTCTCCCCACCGGCCGCTATGGCCGTAGGAGATCAATACATACTTGCATAAACCAGCTTCCAGCACGCCAACTGCGTGCATCAGATGATTCCGCGATCAGTTGGCATCCTGCGCCAGGTAGGTGGGCGCAAGCCCCAGGTGCTCCGCCACGAGATACGGAGTGACGTCTTTTTCACCGATTGCCGGTGGAAAGTGCCGGTAGCAGATCAGCCCTCCTATATCCTCTTTTTTCAATCCGGCATCGGCAATGGCCCCCGCACAAGCCTCCAGGTGAAAACTCAGGGTCGTCCGTTCCGGAACTTCGCCCTGCGGAGTGTAACCTATACCGACAATAGCGTACTTGTCTTTCAGACTCATCAACAGACCTCCTTTTTTATCTTTAATCGTTAACTTATATCTTGAAAATTCCCGGGAAGAAAGATCAGTCCGTCCCCCGCTCTTCTACCTCCGAGTTGCGGAAATTGGGTCTTTCCGGTTTTATCAGCGGCACTGCCGCAGAATTTCCGCAATCACTTCCTTCGTATAGTCCGGCAACTGCCAGGTTTCCGCCAGGACCACGGCATTGACCGCTATTTTATCAATATCGCTCTCGGGAATCCCGGCCTCCTGCAGGGAAGTGGGACAACCGATAGAGGCAAACCAGTTTTTCAGTTTAACAATTCCCTGTATCGCCGCATCCTCATCGCCTGCATTTATTCGGAAAACATTCCGCGCCAGCTGCGCCAGTTTTCGCTCATTCCTCCGCCGTGTGTAAGACATCCAGCCGGGCATAACTATGGCAAGCCCCGCACCGTGAGCAATATCGTAGATGGCACTCAATGAATGCTCAATCATATGAACGGGAAGAGTAACCCTCCCCAGACCGGTGGCAATCAATCCGTTAAAAGCCCAGGTCGTCGTCCACATCATATTGGCGCGGGCATTATAGTTTTGCGGCTCCTTAAGGATTATTTCCGTGCTCTCCGTTATGACCCGGAAAAAAGACTCCGTAAGCCCGTCCTGAAAGGGGCTTTCCGGCTCTTCATTATTGAAATATGCCTCCAGCATGTGAGAAACGGCATCAACGGCGCTGTAAGCCGTGTAAACCGGCGGAAGACTGAACAGCGTTTCCGGATCCATGATGGAAACGCGCGGCCGGATATGCGGCGACCGGATACTGAATTTATGCATTCCTTCCTCGCGCGTCATGACGGCCGCCTGATTCATTTCCGACGCGCTGGCCGACAGAGTCAGCACCGTAAGCACCGGCAGAGCGCGGAGAACTTCTTTTTTATACGTAAAAAAATCCCAGATATCATGTTCGGCATAGAATCCGGCGGCAATGGTCTTGGCGGTATCAATAACACTTCCGCCGCCGACACCTAAAACAACCTCCACCCGCTGCTCCCGCGCCAGTTCAATTCCCTTGCGCGCACAGGCAAGCACTGGATTGGCTTTGACACCCGGAAACTCCACAATCTGCAGACCGGCCCTCTGCAAAGAAGAAATCACCTGATCATAAACGCCGTTTTTCTTTATACTGTTACGGCCGTAGACCAGTAAAATCCTGCGGCCGAAACGGGCCGCTTCCGCCCCTATCCGGCCGATCTGACCCCGTCCGAAAACAATCTTCGTCGGAATTTCAAAAATAAAGTTTTGCATAAACCGCCCCTTGATTTTTTTGTTCGTTTATATCTCGATTTCCAGGCCATCATAGGCCAGATAAACCCGAAGACCGGAGGATTCATCGAGGATACGGAGATATTTGCAGGTGTCGTCTAAAAACTTATCCAAAGATTCATCACCAAAAGTGTGTTCATTATGAAAAAGACACAGCCGCCGCACACCGGCACGCACGGCCAGTTCCACAGCAACGAGATTGTTTGAGTGCCCCCAGTTTTCCTTGGTATCGACCGCATCCAAAAAGCTGTACTGAGCATCAAATATCAGCAGATCGGCATTCTGGAAGAACTCGACAAATTCATAATTATCGTTGTTGGCGCTTTCCTTGTGTTCCGCATCGGTTGAGTACACTGTTTTTTTGCCGTCCTTTTCAAAACGGTAGCCGTAAGAATCTCCCGGATGGTTTTGCTTAATCCCGATTACGTTCACTCCGGCAATGTCGCAGGGATCGCCCGGTTCCAAAACATGGAAACGTATATCGGCCCGCATTGCCTGCAGCGGGACCGGAAAGCACGGCACACTCTGCTGATTGATAAATACCTGCTCCAGATTTTTGTGACAGCCGTAAATATGAATTACATTACCCGGTATAAATGCGGGCGTAAAGAAAGGAAATCCCTGAATATGATCCCAGTGCAGATGTGAAATAAAGATGTGAAAAACGTTCGATAATTTTTTTTGTCCGGCCTTCCCGGCCTGCATGTAAAAGTTACCGAAATCCCTGATACCCGTTCCGGCATCGCAAAGAATATATTCCTTACCGCCGCGAAGTTCGACACATGATGTGTTCCCGCCGTAAGATCCGCGCACGGCAAAAGGCAGTTTGTTCCGGATAAAGGTTTTTATCTCTTCGTCCGTTTCCGGACTGAAATTCCGCGACGCCTGAAGAGCCCGGAAGATTTTGGCCTCAATCATCTTGTGTGTTGTGGAAGCGGGCAGAGAACCTCTTGTACCCCAGAAATAAACCTGCATACGATTTCTCCTGTGAGAAGTTTCATTTTAGAGGGAGGAAATCAGAGCTCGATTCGGAATATACAATGAGGAAAGACGTCGCTTAAACGTCTCTCCTCCCGTCGTTGAATTAATCAAAAATCTTAGCCAGTTGCCATTTCTTGCGCTTTTTCCAGTTTCCTTTATGGTAGGCATAGCTCGCAAGTAGCGGCAAAACCGTCGTAGCTTCGGCATAAACCATCTGTTCACAGGAAGAATCCACTTTCCCCCAGGAATTGGCTTCTTTGAGGGTGGAACTCGAGCAGGCGCCGTCGCGGACGTCGGCAACGGTTATCTGCACGGCATATTTATGCATAGGTACTTCATGACCCATTATTTCCGCGCAAACCACCGTGTCCTGGGCAAAATTTTTCGGCACTCCTCCGCCGATCATCAAAAGCCCGCTTGTTCCCGCTTTGATCTTAATCATGGTTAATTCCCGGAAATCCTTGACGGAATCGATTGATACATGATTTTCGGGATTTGACTGCTGATGCAGAACAAGGCCGAATCCCGCCGAGCTGTCCGAAAAGGCCGGACAGAAGATGGGTACTTCATTTTCGTAGGCCGCCTGCACCAGGGAGTTTTTCTTTCTGGCATTCTTTTTCAGATATTTACCCATTTCCCGGATGAATTCCCTTGAAGAATAGGCCCGGGGCGGCAGGCTGTCGGCAATTATCTTCACCGTTTTATCACAGGCCTGAAGTTCTTCTTCATCAATGTAAGTATCATAAATGCGGTCGATATAGAGGCTCCGCAATAGTTTATCATCGACAAAAGGAGTGCCCTGATAGTGTTTAAACCCTAAAGCCTCAAAGAAATCCATATCAACAATTGATGCGCCGGTGGCAACGATAGCATCAACCATACGGTTTTTGACCATATCCACATATACCTGCATGCAGCCCGCGGCAGAGGTGGAGCCCGCCAAAGTCAGGATGACGGCACAGTTTTTTTCTTTCAGCATCCGGTCGTAAATATCGGCGGCATTGGCAAGATCGCGTGCGGAAAATGACATTTTTTTCATAGCTTTGATGATTTCCACGGCATTGATCGCTTTAATGTCGATATGTTCGACCGTCTTGTTCAGTAAATCCTTCTTTTTCATCTAATTTAGCACTCCCTTAAAGTATTATTGCATTTTGAGAACTTTTAAATCATGGACGGATAAAAGTCAATCCATTGAATTCATTTGAGGGGAAATTCAATCTTGTTTTACCCGGCAATATCTGCTAGTCCAATTCATGAAATGAACGATGCAATAAAAGATATTCTGACGGTTTCACAACTCAACGACAACATTAAGTTCCTGCTCGAGGAAACATTCGGTTTTGTCTGGGTTGAAGGCGAAATCTCCAATTTGCGGCGACCTCAATCGGGCCATGTATATTTCACGCTGAAGGATGACAAAAGCCAGATCCGGGCGGTTTTTTTCCGCGGTTTCGGCCGCCCCAGACACACAACCGCTTTTGATCTCACAGAAGGTTTGAGTATACTCTGCCGTGCAAGGCTCAGTGTTTACCCTCCCCGCGGTGAATACCAGCTGATCGTGGAAGCGGTGGAACCCCGCGGCACGGGCGCTCTGCAAAAGGCTTTCGAGCAGCTGAAAGCAAGGCTTGCCGCCGAAGGATTGTTTGATGAGCGTCACAAGAAAAAAATACCCTTTCTGCCCCGGAAAATCGGAGTGGTAACTTCGCCTACCGGTGCGGTAATCAAAGATATTCTCCATATAACACGCCGCCGTTTCCCTTCCGTCAACATAACAATTGCACCGGTACGGGTACAGGGAACGGAAGCGGCAGGTGAAATTATTCAGGGATTGCGCAATTTGCAGGTCAAAGGCGATATCGACGTGATAATTCTTGCCCGCGGCGGCGGATCACTGGAAGATCTGGCGCCATTCAACGACGAAGCTCTGGCGCGCGAAATTTTTCAATCCCCGATTCCCGTTATATCGGCGGTCGGGCATGAAACGGATTTTACGATTTGTGATTTTGTGGCGGATTTGCGTGCACCAACACCTTCAGCCGCAGCAGAACTCGCCGTACCTGATAACGGAGAATTATCCGCGAGAGTTTCCGGTCTGAAGCAGAGGCTCACCGACGGCGGCCTGCGTTTAATGACGGATCAACACACGTATCTGACTGATCTGCTCACGAGAATCAGGAATCCCCGCCGCATTTTAATTGATCTGCAGATCCATCTCGATGATTTGCGGGAAAGAACACTATCAGCCTGGCGGCGGGAAAAGCACTCGTTTGGCGTTAAAATACAGCATCTGACGGTTAATCTGCGACATCAGAGCCCGGCTGGACTTGTTGTTGAAAAAAGATTTTTATTGAATAATTACCGGAAGGATATATTAAATAATTACAATAACAACCTGACTGCACTTCGGGAACGCCTGCAAGGAAACCTGGCGCTGCTCAATTCGCTGAACCCGCTTGGTGTTTTGCCAAGAGGCTACAGTATTACGCGCAACTCTTTAAGCGGCGCGGTTATCCGGGATGCGGCACAGTTATCCCGGGAAGCCTTGGTGGACATAAAGCTGGCCAGAGGAGGCTTTCAGGCCAGGGTCGAAGAAATCTATGAAGAGTAAACCCCGTTGAAATAACGGGTGTTTTACGACTGCCGGTGACAACTCTGATTAGTCGTCTGTTGCCGGGTACTTTAAGCGGTTGAAGAATTTGTAAAACGGGGTGAACATGGCCAGAGAAAAGTTCGAAGATGCATTGGAAAAGCTGGAGGGTATAGTAAAAAAAATGGAATCCGGCGATCTGCCGCTCGACGAGGCGCTCAAATCCTTTGAAGAAGGCATCAAACTGATTCGCTTCTGTCAGGACAAACTCGATGACGCGGAACGGCGCGTCGAAATACTCCTGGGTAAGGAGGATTCCCTGCAGGTAAAACAATGGGATGGAGACGAAAGTGATTGTAAATAAAGATTCTTTTTTGGAGGCCTACCTTCAGGACAGGCGCAAAATTGTGGAAGAGGCGCTGCACTGGTATCTCCCCGCGGAAAATAATACACCGCCGGAGATTTACAAAGCGGTACACTACAGCGTTTTTGCAGGCGGGAAGAGAATCCGCCCGATCCTTTGTCTTGCAGCCGTGGAGGCGACAGGCGGTGATCTGGCCTCTGCCACACCGGTTGCCTGCGCTCTGGAATTGATTCATACTTACTCGTTGATTCACGATGACCTGCCGGCAATGGACAACGATGATTTCCGGCGCGGTAAACCCACGAACCACAAAATATTCGGCGAAAACATCGCCATTCTGGCCGGTGATGCGCTTCTAACCGAAGCGTTTGTTCTTCTGTCCCGGACCGAAAAAATAAAATTTTCAGCGGAGAAACGTCTGGCCGTCATCCAGGAAATCGCCCAGGCTGCGGGAATTGCCGGAATGATCGGAGGACAAACCATGGACGTGCTTGCGGAAAAATCAAAGCCCGATGCTGATGTGCTCTATGAAATTCACCGGCGTAAAACCGGGGCGCTCATCACGGCGGCCGTGAAGTCAGGTGCAATTATTTCCGGGGCCCGTGAAAATAAGCTTCAGGCGCTCACCACCTACGGCCTGAATGTAGGCCTGGCCTTCCAGATTGCCGATGACATTCTGAACGTTGAAGGAGACCGCGAACTTATGGGAAAAGGAACAGGCAGTGATGCCGCGCTGGGTAAAGTTACATATCCTTCCTTAATGGGAATGGATCAGGCCAAAGAAAAACTCAGGCAGCATATCGACACGGCAATTGACAGTCTTTCCATCTTCGACAAAAGAGCATTGCCTCTGCGCCTTATTGCCGGTTATGTTATGGAAAGAAAAGGATAGAAAGACTGAAGGCTGAGGACTGAGGGCTAAAGACTCAAAGACCGGCGTATGCCGGTAAGGGCTGGAGATTAAAGAGCTTTAATCAGAAAGGTTGAGAGTGTGGTTAAACAACAGGAAATCATCAATTACGGTGTTTTAAAAGATGTAAATTATCCCGCAGATATACGCAAACTGAGCATTGCGGAACTTGGCAAACTGGCCCGGGAAATAAGAGATCTGATTATTCAGACGGTAGCAGTCTCCGGGGGCCATCTAGCCTCGTCTCTGGGCACGGTGGAATTGACGCTCGCTCTGCATTACGTTTTTAATACACCAGAGGACAAGATTGTCTGGGACGTAGGCCACCAGGCTTATGCCCATAAAATTATTACGGGACGCAAAGAAAGATTTTCCACACTCCGCAAAAAAAGCGGTATCAGCGGTTTCCCCCGGAGAGAAGAAAGCCCCTATGACACCTTCAATGTCGGACACAGCGGAACTTCCATTTCAGCCGCAGCCGGATTTACCGAAGCTAATTGTTTAAAGGGGATTGCCGGGAAAGTAATTGCCGTCATCGGCGACGGTTCCATGACTACCGGCATGGCTTTTGAAGGGTTGAACTGGGCCGGCGACCGTAAAAAAGATATGATCATTGTTTTAAATGACAATGAGATGTCTATTTCTCCCAATGTCGGCGCTCTGTCTTCCTATTTAAACCGCGTGTTGACGGGACATACCGTAACGAAATTAAAGTCTGATCTCAAAAGCTTCCTCAAAAACATTCCCAGTATCGGTGATCACCTTGTTAAATTATCACAGCAGGCGGAAGAATCGCTGAAATCCTTCATCGTTCCCGGAGCGCTTTTTCAAGAGCTGGGATTTACTTACGTAGGCCCTCTGGAAGGACACACGCTGGAACATCTGATCAAAAACTTTGAAAACATTAAAGCTTTATCCGAACCGGTACTGGTGCACATTATCACCAAAAAAGGCAAAGGATATAAATTCGCCGAGGAAAAACCTCTCCGTTATCACGGCATATCGGCTTTCAATACTGAAACCGGCCAACCGTTCCCTTCATCATCCGCCAATCTTTCTTATACGGAAATATTCGGCAAAACAATCGTCGGCCTCGCGCAAAACGATCCCCGCATCGTCGCCGTTACCGCCGCCATGTGCGACGGTACAGGTCTCGATCAGTTCTCCCAGGAGTTCCCCAGGCGGTTTTATGATGTGGGCATCGCCGAGCAGCATGCCGTTACTTTTGCCGCAGGCATGGCCACTCAAGGTTTTATCCCTGTCGTCGCCATTTATTCAACTTTTTTACAGCGGGCCTACGATCAGGTATTGCATGATGTTTGCCTGCAGAAGCTGCCCGTAGTTTTTGCCCTCGACCGGGCGGGAATTGTCGGAGAAGACGGAGCAACGCATCAGGGAATATTTGATTACTCTTATTTGCGTTCCATTCCCAATATCCTCATCATGGCCCCCAAAGACGAGAATGAACTTCAGCATATGCTCAAAACAGCCGTGGAGTGCGGTCTCCCGGTCGCTCTGCGCTACCCGCGGGGTAAAGGCCTGGGTGTACCCTTGGATACTACCCCCTCCTCTCTCGCCATCGGCAGGGCAGAAGTGGTCTCCGAAGGCACGGATCTGGCGATTTTTGCCGCAGGCTCTACCGTATATCCGGCAGTCGCGGCGGCGGAGTGTTTGGCCCGGGAAGGCTTAAGCATTAAAGTAATCAATGCCCGTTTTGTAAAACCTCTGGATGCGGAACTTTTAACGCAAACGGCGCAAAAAATAAAAAAGATTATTACCGTGGAAGAAAACGTGCTTCCGGGCGGCTTTGGCAGTGCAGTCCTGGATCTGTTTGCTGAAAAACTCATAACGGGAGTGGAGGTCAAACGTCTGGGTATCCCTGATGAATTTGTTGAACACGCAACCCAGGGTGAGTTGCGCGACAAATACGGACTTGACAAAAACGGCATAATCCGGGCAATCCGGCAAATGCTTTCCGGACGGTAATCGTTTATAAACCCGAAATTGATGTCATGCCTATGAGGAAAACACGTCTGGATGAAATGCTCGTTTTGCGCGGCCTTGCTCCCAACCTGGAAAAAGCCCGTGCCCTTATTCTGGCCAGAGCCGTTAAGGTCGACGAGGCCTATCAGGACAAAGCGGGCTTTTTGCCCGGAGAGGATGCGCGGATATACATCAAGGGTGAAGATAATCCTTATGTGAGCCGCGGCGGTTTAAAACTTCGAGGGGCGCTTAATGAATTCAACCTGAATGTTCACGGCTTTGTTGCCCTTGATGTCGGCGCATCTACGGGCGGTTTTACCGATTGTCTGCTCCAGGCGGGAGTCCGCAAAGTTTACGCCCTCGACGTCGGCTACGGACAACTGGCCTGGAAGCTCAGGGAAGACAAGCGCGTCTTCGTCGTCGAACGCACCAACATCCGTTATTACGAAGGTGCCGATTTTGAAGAAACTCCCGATATCGCCGTAATTGACGTTTCATTTATTTCTTTGAAAAGCGTTCTGCCGGCGATTTTACGGCTTTTGAAACCGGAAGCAATTGTTCTGGCGCTCATCAAGCCGCAGTTTGAAGCCCACAGGGAAGAAGTCGGTAAGCACGGTGTTGTAAAAGATCCGCAGGTCCGTAAACGAGTTGTGGAAGAAATCGTAAATTTCAGCAGGGCGGCCGGCTTACAGATTGAAGGAACCTGCACTTCGGAAGTTCCCGGCCCGGCCGGCAACCAGGAATATTTTATTCTCGCCAGAAAGAACAGACCCGATGGAAATTAAACTGGCCAAAACCGCCGGATTTTGCATGGGCGTCCGCCGTGCTGTGGACATCGTGCTGGAAATCGCCCAGCATGAAACCGGTCATCGCATCTATACATACGGCCCGTTAATTCATAATCCGCAGACCATTGAACTGCTCAGGAACCGCGGAATAACACCGGTTAAAAGCATTGAAGAAATAAAGGACAGGAAAAGCGCCGTCCTGATCATCCGGGCACACGGCATTGCCCCCGCTGAAAGAAAAAAAATCAAAGACAGCGGCATAAAAATTATTGATGCAACCTGCCCGAAAGTGGGCTATGTGCAGGCAATAATTAAAAAACACACGGCGCTCGATTATACAGTGCTTATTGTCGGCGACAAGGAACATCCGGAAGTCGATGGTCTCCTGGGTTACACCAACGGCCGCGGCATTACCCTGACCACCGTTGATGAAGTGGAAAAGCTGCCGCCTCTCGATAAGGTTTGCGTTGTTGCCCAAACTACGCAAAGCCTCGATGATTATAATAAAATCGTCGAAAAAATAACAGCCCGTTATCCTGATACCGTTGTATTCAACACCATCTGTTCTTCTACGGAACAGCGACAGGCGGAGATAATGGCTATGGCCGGTAAAATGGATGCCATCTTCATCGTCGGCGGGAAAAACAGTGCCAACACCCGGAGGCTCGCCGACCTTGCCCAAAAACAGCTGACTCCGGCTTTCCATATCGAAACAGCCGGAGAACTGGATAACATCAATATCTCATCCTATTCCCGTATTGGTGTTTCGGCGGGAGCTTCCACTCCCAACTGGATTATCGACCGGGTAATGGACAAAATTGCGGAAATTCAAAACCGGAAATTTAAAAGCCTGTTCAATTTGTGGCTCTGGGCGATTAAAACCGATCTTTATTCGGCAATCGGCGCGGGTTGTCTTTGTCTGGCCTGCATGCTGCTGCAGAAAATTCCGGTTGATGTGTCGTATCCGGCAGTGGCTTCTCTTTTTGTTTACGCCATGCATATCTTGAACAGGTTAATCGGCCGCAAACCAAGCGGTTTTCTGGGATCATTCCGGGAGGAAACATATTTAAAACATGAAAAAACCTACCTGCTGGCGGCGGTTTTATCCATCTCTTTCGCCCTTGTTCTGGCCGCCCGGAACGGATTGCTGCCCTTCAGTGTTTTGTTTGTCATATCGTTGGCCGGAATTCTTTATAATATGAAAATTTTTCCGACGGGCTGGCATGTGCAAAGCCTGAAAGATTTGCCGGGATCGAAGAACATTTTCATGGCGACAGCCTGGGGAGCGGTAACGGCAATTCTGCCGGCTTTGAATAAAGATCATACTTTCAATGCCGGAGGCGCGGTTGCCTTTGTTTTTACCTTCGGAGTGGTTTTTATCCGGTCGGCGATGTCGGATATCCTGGAAATGCAAAATGACAAATTAATCGGCCGGGAAACAATCCCCGTCTTAATCGGCAAATCACGCACAAAAACATTATTAAAAATTATATCCTTGATATTATTAGCTATTCTTTTAATCTCCTATCCCGCCGGCTGGACTTCTTCCCTGAGCGCAATCCTGTCTATATGTATATTATATGTATGGATTTGTTTCCAACTTTGTGATAGAAGGGCGGGGCTTTCGGGAGCCTTTATGGAAGGACTTCTGGAAACAAGCTATATCATTGTTGGTTTTTGTGTTTTCCTGTGGTTTGCTCTCTGAAAGAGAACAGTCTTTTAAGGAAAAAGGAGGGTCCAAAATTATGACAAAAAGATCATTTGTTAAATACCTTCTCTTGTTATCGATAATAATGTCCCTCATGGCCTGCGGCGGCTTGCGTTTTTCCCAGGTAACTCCGGAAGCCAAAGATTTTCATCCTAAAACAATTGCAATTTTCCCCGTAGAAATAGTGGGCAGCAATGAAGAAGCAAGGGGAGCCGTGGAACAAATCGTGGCGGGAGTTCTGGCGGAGAAAAAATGGTTTTCCGACATAACAGACGCGGAAACCTTGAACCGCCAGCTTTCAGCCAATGAAGAATTACGTAAGACCATGACCGAATATCTTTCCAAATTGCGGACGGTCAACTTCTCCGACCCCGACCTGAGTAAAAAAATAGGATCTCTTACCAAGTCCGATTCTTTTCTGCTGGTTTCCGTCGATATCTGGAATTACACAGTGGAAAAGGGAGATAAGGTCGGCAAAGTCAGCCTGGGGATGAAATTCTTTGATGCGGCAACCGGTAAGATAATGTGGAAAGCGGGCCATCAAATAGCGGACGGTTATATCCTGATAAAACCTGATTTGCCTAAAGTAGCCCGCAACGTTGTTGAAGCGATGGTTGAATACATGCCGCATTGAAATATCAGGTTCCCGATAAACCGGAACCGGCGGTAACTTATAAGCAAAATGGTATTCAGAAAACGGAGGATTAATCAATGAAAGAACAGGTTCAAAAAGCGATAGATACCGTACGTCCCGGCCTGCAGGCTGACGGCGGTGATGTGGAACTTGTCGATGTCACAGCTGACGGCGTGGTCAAGGTAAAATTAACCGGAGCCTGCCAGGGATGCCCGATGTCCCAGATGACATTAAAAATGGGTATAGAAAAAATCATAAAAAAGCAGGTGCCGGCAGTAAAAGAAGTTATTTCAGTTTGATTGCCGGTGGCGAACGGCTTTTTTAAAATATTATTATCTAAAAGGAGACAGAATAAAAATGGCATATGTAATTACTGATGAATGTATTGCTTGCGGGTCATGTGAAGATGAATGCCCGGTGGAAGCAATTTCTGAAGGCGATGACAAATACGTTATCGATGCCAAACTATGTACCGATTGCGGAACATGCGCGGATCAATGTCCGGTGGAAGCAATTATACCCGGTGAAGAAAAATAATTCATGTATCAGCAGAGGATGGATCCTCCGTGGACACGGCCGATCCATCCAAAGTTTTTCCCCGTGTAATTACAAACCGTCCTTCCACAGTGCAACTTAATATTTCTTTTTTAACGTAGTTAATCCCGGATACTTTTGGTCTTTTAATTTACTTCTCCGGAATATAGGCGGGAAATTGGACAAATGAATAAGCTCATCACATTCGAAGGCATTGAAGGTTCAGGGAAATCCACTCAAATGAGGCTGGTATCTCTCACTTTAATCGAACAGCATGTTCCTCTTTTAATCACCCAGGAACCTTCAGGAACTGATATCGGACGAAAAATTGGCGGCATTCTCTTTAATCGCGGGCATTATTATATGTGCGCGGAGACGGAGGCTTTTTTGTTCTGTGCGGCCCGTGCTCAGCATGTCCGGGAAATGATCATGCCGGCGCTCAATCAGGACAAAGTGGTTTTATGTGATCGCTTTTCCGACGCCACTTATGCCTATCAGGGCGCGGCACGCGGTCTTAACCGCGATTTTATTAAAATAATCAACAGCTACTCCTCGATGGGATTGAAACCTGATTTGACTCTGCTTTTTGATCTGCCGGTTGAAGAAGGGCTCAAGAGGGCAACGGAAAGGGATAATCAACTGAAGGATTCATCATTTTCCGATCGGTTTGAACGGGAAAGTTTGGTTTTTCACAACAAGGTTCGCGAAGGTTATCTGCAAATTCGAAAAAACGAGCCGGAACGTTTCCGCTTAATCGATGCAACACGCGATATCGATACAATACGGAATGAGGTTTACCGTCATATTGCGGAATTCATCGGGCTCAAAACCTGACGGCAAATCCCTGAAAAGTCCTCATAAAACAATATGCGGAGTTTGTCCGGAAAATTACGGAACAGAGCACACTTAACCCCTCCGGAGAAGGGAAATATTTTATGTCTTTTTCCGGCATTTACGGCCATGAAAAACAGATAGCAATCCTGCAAAAAGCCATCGTTCAGAAACGCGTGGGACATGCTTATATGTTTTCCGGAATCAATTCCATCGGGAAAAAAACCCTGGCCCGGGAGTTCGCCAAAGCCCTCAACTGCGAACTGGTGGAAAACCTTCACGATGCCTGCGATAAATGTTCTTCCTGTTTGAAGATCGGGCATGCCAATCATCCGGATATGATCTTTATCGAAGCCGACGGTCAATTTATCCGGATTAACGCCATCCGTGAAATTCAGGAGCAGATGAAATTCAAGCCTTCCTGCGGAAAATGGCGGGCAGTCATCATCGATGCCGCCGATAAAATGAATGATCAGGCGGCCAATGCTCTTTTAAAAACCCTGGAAGAACCTTCGTCCTCCAATATACTGATCCTGATCAGTCCCCGGCCGTACAGTATGCCCGCAACTATTATGTCCCGCTGCCGGCACATGCGCTTTAACCCTCTGCCGGCGGCAACCGTTACCCGATTCCTGATGGAGCAAAAGGGAATGGATACGGAAAAAGCAGGCTTGCTGGCGGGGCTTTCCGGAGGTTCAATCGGTACGGCCCTGGAACTCGACGAGGAAGACATTGCCGGATTCCGGGCGGAAATCATGCAGCTGCTCGCCAACGCAAAAAAAGATGATCCGATAAGCTTGCTGAATCTGGCCTCCTTCTCCGGTCAGGATAAGAAGAAAATTAAACAGGGATTGGATATTATCAATTCCTGTTTCCGCGATGCGCTCATTTTTAAGGAAACGCGCAGAAAAGAAATGCTGATCAACCGGGATAAAACTTCCTTTATTGATGCGCTGTCACAAAAACTGTCGGGAGAGCAAATTTTGCGTAATATTTTTCTTATTGAAAAGTCATGGGAAACCATCGAGCAGAATGTCAACAAAACATTGACATTGGAAACAATGGCATTTAAACTGAACATATAATCAATTGAAGGTGATTTTTTGTTAACCAACATTATCGGTGTCAAATTTAAAAAAGAAGGCAGAATTTATAATTTCAACGCCGGCGACATTATCCTGCATAAAGAAGATCAGGTAATTGTCCATACGGAAAACGGCCTGGCTCTCGGAATCATCGCTGCCGATGTCAAAAGGTACGAGAAGGACCCACCGCCCAATCTTAAAAATGTCGCCCGCAAGGCAACCACGGAAGATCTGAGGATTAAAGAGGAAAATGATCGGCTCGAAGAAGAAGCCAGAAAGTTCTGCCTGGAAAAAATAAAAGACAGGGGACTTTCCATGAAATTGATCGCCGTGGATTGTCTTTTCGATAAAAGTAAATTTATCTTTTATTTTACCGCCGAGGCCCGGGTGGATTTTCGCGATCTGGTCAAGGATCTTGTGCAGAAGTTAAAAACACGCATCGAACTGAAACAAATCGGCGCCCGGCAGGAATCCCGCATTATCAAGGGCACGGGGGTATGCGGAAGGGTAATCTGCTGCGCGGGAATTCTGCAAAATCTGGAACGGGTAACCGTAAAAATGGCCAAAGAGCAGAGTATGTCGCTCAATCCGGAAAAAATATCCGGCCTGTGCGGAAGGCTTATGTGCTGCCTGGCTTTCGAACACGAAGGTTATGCCGGCAAAAAATGTCCGAAAGCAGCCCGGCCGGATGATAATCGCGCCCGCAATAATCATCCGGCGGATGATATTTTGGAGCAGCTGAGTGAAGACTGAGAGTTTTGATGTCTCCCCCGTTTAATGGATTAAAGAAAGGTTTGCAATATGTCCAAGGCTTTTTACATTACAACCCCTATTTATTACGTCAATGCATCGCCGCATATCGGTCATGCTTACACAACAATAGTCGCCGACGTGCTGGCCAGATACCACCGCATGGCCGGTGAGGAAACATTTTTTGTTACCGGCACCGATGAACACGGCGACAAAATCGCCGAAGCCGCACACGCTGCGGGAATCACTCCGAAAGAATATGCCGACAACATCAGCGGCCAGTTCCGGAAGCTCTGGCCCGAGCTTGCCATTACCAATGATTACTTCATTCGAACTACGGATAAAAACCACATTGAGACCGTGCGTTATATTCTGGAAAAGATCCATGCTGCGGGCGATATTTATTTCGGTCACTATGAAGGTTATTATTGCGTTGGTTGCGAACGCTTTTACATGGAAAAAGAACTGGTTGACGGAAAATGTCCGGATCATCAAACCCAACCGGAACATCGCAAAGAGAGCAATTATTTTTTCCGCATGAGCAAGTATCAGAACTGGCTCATCGATCACATTAACCAACACCCCGATTTCATTCGTCCGGAAAGGTATAAAAACGAAGTGCTGGCATTTTTAAGAGAACCGCTGGAAGATCTCTGCATATCACGTCCGAAAACCCGGCTCACCTGGGGCATTACCCTGCCTTTTGATGAAAACTATGTAACTTACGTCTGGTTTGACGCTTTGATTAATTATGTGACGGCTGCGGATTATCCTGAAGGTGAAAGATTTAAAAAATTCTGGCCGGTGGTTGAGCACTTAACGGCTAAAGATATTTTAAAGCCACATGGCATTTACTGGCCGACGATGCTGAAGGCTGCGGGTATTGAACCTTACCGGCATCTGAATGTTCATGGTTACTGGAATTCCGACTCGAGCAAAATGTCCAAAAGCCTGGGCAATGTCGTCCGGCCTTTGGATTTAAAAGATAAATACGGCCTGGATGCTTTCCGTTACTTTCTGCTCAGGGACATGGTGTTCGGACTTGATTCCAATTTTTCCGAAGAAGCTTTCGTGCAGAGATTGAATTCCGATCTCGCCAACGACCTCGGCAACCTGGTCAGCCGGACAACAACCATGGCCGTCAAGTACTGCAACGGCAAAGTACCGGAAGTAAAGCCGGAGCATTATGACAACATATTAATTGCGGCGGCAAAAAAGGCAGTGGCGGAAGTGGAAAACAGCTTTCAGGAAATGGCGCTGCATAAAGCATTGATCGCCATCTGGGAATTCATTAATATCACGAATAAATACATCGTCGAAAATGAACCCTGGGCTCTGGGCAAGGATCCGGCAAATCTCGAAAAACTCATTGCGATCATGTACAATCTGCTTGCGGCTCTCAAGGCAACGGCTGTCCTAATCTCGCCTTTTCTGCCGGAAACATCGGTGAAAATTTTAAGGCAGATCGGCATGGATGCAGACACTAAACTGGATTTAGCCCACGCTGCGGATTGGAGTTTATTGAAACCGGGCGCCACCTTAACCCGCGGCGAATCATTATTCCCCCGCGTGGACAAGGACAACAAAAAAACCGTAGAGGTCAAGAAGATGATCGATGCAAAACCGGAAATTGATTACGAAGATTTTTCCAAAGTGGACCTGCGTGTCGCCACGATAACTGCAGCCGCGATGGTTCCCAAATCCAATAAATTGGTACAGCTCACGGTGGATATCGGCGAAGAAAGAACAATCGTCGCCGGCATAGGTAAAGATTACAAGCCGGAGGAATTAATCGGAAAAAAAATAGCGGTTGTTGCCAACCTGAAACCGGTAAAACTGATGGGCGTGGAATCACGCGGCATGCTGCTCGCAACCGACGCGGCGGAAGGCTTGAGTGTTCTTTCCTTTGACCGTAATGCCCAAACCGGCGCAAAAATAAGGTAAGAAGATCCAAGGCCGAAACATAGAATGTTGAACATAGAACTAAAGACTGAGGGCAGAAGAATAAAGAAAATTTTCTGAAACCCTTCAGTCCTCAGTCTCCAACCTTCAATCTGCATTATCTATTCAGCGTGCGGAGATACTTCAGAGCCGCATCTTTTTCCCCGGGAGCCACATTCGCACCTTTCTTAATCATTCGATCCAGCGTCTTTTCCCAGGCGGCATCATCTTTATTAGCCTTGGTTACTTTGCTTAAACCGTGGCATTTACCGCATTCTCTTTCGACAATCGCCTTGCCGGCTTGTTGCGCCCCGACGGAGGACACGCTAAACAGAAAAGTGCAACCGATCAGAATTCCGAAAATTTTCTTCATGGTCATCTCCTTACTTTTTTAAAAGTTGTTCCAATATTGGAAGTTCAAAACCATCAACCGCCTGCCCTTTTAAATAAAAAAACGGCGTTGACCGGATACCGATCCGGGCGGCCAGTTTTTTATGCGTTTTCATTGTTTCCTCTGCTTTCTTATCCGTACAGGCATCCCATTTTGCTTTATTATCGAGATATCCACCCATCATTTCATTATAGACCTTTAATTGGTCCGGACCGCATAAAATATGAAGAATCTTTTTTTCGGAAAGCGAAGAGAGGGGATAAAAGAAAATATACATTGTTACATCCTTGCGCCGGGAAAAATATTTATAAGATTCACGGCAATGAAAACAGTCCGGATCGATAAATTCGACAATAACGTTTTTCCCTTCGCCGATTTTCAATGCGCTATCCAGAGGAAGCTGTGCCATCTTGGGAGCTATTTTCTTCAAATAACTTTCCCGCGTGAGGTTAATGCCTTCTTTGGAAACCATGTTGCCGTAAATCAGAATATTTGCTTCCGGTGCATAATAATAAAGCTGATTACCGGTATAAACTTCATAAACGCCCGGGATTACGGCCGGTGTAATACTTTCAAAACTTCTTCCGGGAAAATTAGCTTTAAACATTTCTTCGGGCGATAAGTCTTTCGCCGTAGCCCATACAGGCATAGTTAACAGCAGAAACAATAAAAAAACAGTTATTCTTTTCATCCGTGCCCCCTTTTCCGCAGCATATTATACAGGTATCGGCCGTAAATTTTTTTTCTACAATCGTCTTATTGATTTTTCCGGATAAGTCTTGATTTTTCAACTCCTTTTCCGGGCAGAAAACAATACTCCTGAAACATATCGGAAGCGATCTGTTCCTGCCACGTAATCCGAATGAGTCCGGGAAGAGATTTCAGCGACTCCAGATCCTGCGGGAATGATTCAACTTCGAGATCGCACATATTTTTATAGTAAAGTACAGAATATCTGCCGACGGAAGCCGTCTCCTGTTTAAATACGTAAAAGACTAAAACTAATCCAATTATTGCTGATATTACTAATATTACGGATATTACGGCTACTTTTTTCATATTATTTTTTTAATGAACGACCCCAACGCAAGCAGCGGGGTATCATACCGATTCTGCCTCAATCTATTCGTCCCAAGGGGCGGTTAATATGGCCGCTGGATCCCGGATAGCTCAGCCAGCTCCCGCTTCGCCCTGCATCCGCCGGGCTTCGCTTTCGGGATCAATTCCACTTTCGCTTCAAACTGCACTTAGCTTGTTTTCAGCAAGTGTCATTGACTTATGTTTTTCACATTAACAAAAAACCGGCTTTCCTTCCATAAAACAATGCCCTTTCTTTTCAAAATATCTTAAATATTCAATAAAAACAAACCGGTAATTTTATTTTGCTTGTTTATTTTTCGAGCAAAACCTGCCCGCGATCATATTACACCCGTTAAAATAAATCCCGCACCGGAATACGGAACCTCTTCCGTCAAAACCATTAACAATATCACTTGACGCTTTTACACAATTTTCCTATTCTGAACAAAACAAATTACTGATTGAGCATGTTCATGATCGAAAATCTGCTCGGCAACTTACAATTATATCTGCAGGGTTCACTGCTGCTGGCATTTCCCGCTGCTTATCTCGGCGGCGTTTTAGTCGGATTTACTCCCTGCACATATCCGCTCATCCCCATCACCGTGGGATTTATCGGCGCCCAAGGCTCGCCTTCCCGGCTGCGCGGTTTTTTTCTTTCCCTTTTTTATGTTTTGGGGCTCGCCGTCACTTATTCGATTATGGGTGCCGTCGCCGTCCTGTCCGGCAAACTTTTCGGACAAATGCAGACAACCCCCTGGACATATTTTATCATGGCGAACTTATGCATTTTTATGGGACTGGCCTTGCTTGACGTCTTCAGAATTACACTCCCCTTTCCCCAAAAGATCGTAAAATTTGCCGACCGCAATAATAAAAAAGGAATACTGAGCAGCTTTTTGATGGGCGCCGTATCCGGCATCATCATCGGCCCTTGCACCGCTCCGATACTGGCGGTTTTACTGGGATTTGTAGCCATGCGCACTAATTTAATTCTGGGTATGAGTCTGCTTTTTGTTTTTGCTTTCGGGATGGGAACCCTGCTCATTATTGCCGGAACTTTTGCCGGTTTTATTGCCGCCCTGCCCCGTTCGGGAATCTGGATGACCAGAATAAATCATATCTTCGGCTGGATATTGATTGGCGCCGGTGAATATTTTCTGTATAGTGCGGGATCTCTTTCTTAAAATGGTGGAATATGACAAAAAAAATTAATATAATATTTACGATACTTGTTTTGCTGGTTCTCTGCTTCGCCGACACTGCACCGGGCCAGTTTATCCCGAATGCCCCCTTTAAAGCGGCCCATGTCTATGCTCCGGATTTTTCATTAAAAGACCTGCAGGGCAGAGTTTTTCAATTAAGCAGCCAAAAGGGAAAGCCTGTTGTAATTTTTTTCGGCACCACCTGGTGTCCTTCCTGCCGCACGGAACTGCCCCTTTATAAGAAAATACACGAAACATATGCCCACCGCGGCCTGGAGGTTATTTACATCAACATTATGGAAACAAGGGAAAAGGTCGCCAAATTCGCCAAAGACAATGCGCTTCCCTTTAAAGTTCTCCTGGACATGGATGGAGCGGTCGCCGAAAGCTATGCGGTTCTCGGCGTTCCGACATTAGTTTTAATTGATAAGGGAGGTAACGTAGTTCAGTCCGCTCATGCGACGGCGGCTCTACCCCTGAAAAAAATTTTCCCCGATAAATAATCGGATAAGTTTATTTCATGTAACATTGATTTTTTAAGCAATACTTCTCCGAAGAGTAAAAAGAAACTTTATGGATGCAAAAAACTGGCTGCATGATTTTACCAAATCGCAAAAAGACCACTGGATCGGCGGAGTGTGCGGCGGCTTGGGTGAACATACACCCGTACCTTCCTGGACCTGGCGGCTTATATTTGTGCTGCTTGTGCTTGTCTGGGGGACGGGTTTGTTGCTTTATATTCTTCTTTGGATATTTGTTCCGGGAAAGCCTAAAAACGGGGACAGCCGGCCGTCGGCCTGATCCATCCTATTGCAGGGGAAAACTTAAAGATTGCAGCGCATTAAAATAGATAATCTGGCCGTTGATAAATATTCACCGGATATCGTAAAACATTCTTATCCTTTATTGCTTATTCACGGTGCGGGCGGCACCAGCGGATATTTAAAAAATTATCTGCAGTTTTTTTCCGGGGAAGGATGGGTAAGCTATGCCATAAACCTGCGGGGCCATCATCCGTCGGATCGCGAAGCGGCACTGGCTCAAATGACGATTGAAGATTATCTTTCCGATATAGAGCAGGTCATGCAGGTTTTAGAGATTGAAAATTGCGCTTTGATCGGGCACAGCATGGGAGGCCTTCTTGCCCAGAAAACGGCCATGAATTTTACGTCCGTAAAAGCGCTCGTTACCATAGCCAGCGCTCCGCCTCTCGGTGTTACTTTGGAGATAAAGAATGATTTGCCCTATTCGGGAACCTTTATGAAATCCATATGGGGGTTGATGAATTTAAAACCGGTAAAGATGTCTCATCTGATGGCGGAAAAAACTCTTCTTAATAATATTGACAAGGCCGAAAAGGAGGAAATTTTCCCCATGTTTGTAGCGGAATCATTAATGGTAGGTTACCAGGTAGCCCAGGGCGTGTTCGTTGATCCGGATAAGATAAAATGTCCCAAGCTGGTCATCGGCTGTAAACTCGACGTCATGGCTCCGGAATCAATGGAACAAAAGCTGGCCGGCTTTCTAAAGGCCGACTATATCTCTTATGAACAATTTGCCCATCTGCCGATGCTGGAAAAAGGCTGGAAACAATCGGCCTCCGACATCAGTCAATGGCTGAAGAATAGTGTTCACGAAGAAATACCGGTACAGAAAGGATAGGATATGAAGTTCTCAGACAACATTTACACCTACGAATGGACAAACTATTTTGATAATAATTGCAACAGTTATTATATCGGCGGGGGAGTAAACGCATTAATCGATCCGGGACTTACCCGCTATTTGCCCGACTTACTCAATCAGATGGCGGCTGACGGCATCAAAAAAGAGGATATTCATTACATCATCAACACCCATTCCCATCCCGATCACTTTCAAGCCTCCGAATTGTTCGATACCGAAACCGTCAAGATCGCCCTGCACCGCAAGGAACTGGAATTTTTAAAAGGAGTCGGCAGTGAATTATACGGCCTTTTCGGAATTACGGTTCCTCAAATGCAGATCAATTTGCCACTGGATGAAGGCAACATTGCTTTGGGCGAGCGGAATTTCAAAATTATCCTGGCTCCCGGGCATTCCCCCGGATCCATCGGCCTGTATTGGCCGGAAGAAAAAGCGTTATTCTGCGGCGATGTGATTTTCGACCAGAATATCGGCCGCACCGATTTTCCCGGCGGCAATGGCGCACTTCTGAAAAAAAGCATTATCGCGTTTTCCCAGCTCGAACTGGAATTCCTTTTCCCGGGGCACATGGGCATTGTAACCGGCAGGGAAAAAATCCAGGATAACTTTAATATCGTCATTCAAAATATTTTCCCTTTTATTTAAACTAATATTATTTTTGCGGAGGATCAGCGTCAATGGGTAACGAAGTAAACAAGGTTATTTACTCCATGATCGGAGTAAGTAAGATCTATGATAAGAAGCCGGTGCTCAAGGATATATACCTGTCTTATTTTTACGGCGCCAAGATAGGCGTACTGGGATTGAACGGCTCGGGTAAAAGCTCACTCCTCAAGATACTTGCCGGCGTGGACAAAGATTTTATCGGACAGACTATTCTTTCCGCGGGATTGACTGTAGGCTATCTGGAACAAGAGCCAAAACTCGATGACAGCAAAACCGTGAAGCAGATCGTGGAAGAAGGGGTGCAAAGCACCATCGATCTCATCAACGAATATAATAAAATCAATGAAAAGTTTTCCGAGCCCATGTCCGACGAAGAAATGGCCAAATTGTGCGACAGGCAGGCTGCCGTTTCCGAAAAGCTCGATGCTCTTGATGCCTGGGATATTGATTCCCGGCTGGAAATGGCCATGGATGCCCTGCGCTGTCCGCCTTCCGATACGGAGGTAAAAGTTCTTTCCGGCGGCGAACGACGCCGGGTGGCGCTGTGCCGCCTGCTTTTACAGAATCCCGACATTTTATTGCTGGACGAGCCGACCAACCACCTTGATGCCGAAACGGTCGCCTGGCTGGAGCATCATTTACAAAAATATGCGGGCACCGTCATCGCCGTAACTCATGATCGTTATTTTCTGGATAATGTCGCCGGCTGGATTCTGGAGCTGGACCGGGGGCAGGGTATTCCCTGGCAGGGCAATTATTCGTCATGGCTTCTCCAGAAGCAAAACCGGCTGAAAAATGAAGAAAAAGCGGAAGGGGAAAAGGTCAAAACCCTGGAGAGGGAATTGGAATGGATTCGCATGTCCCCCAAAGGACGCCATGCCAAATCCAAAGCCCGGATTAAAGCCTACGAGGAGCTCCTGGGGCAGAATCAGGAAAAAGAATCCAGAACCCACGAAATTTTCATCGCTCCCGGTCCGCGCCTGGGTGATCTTGTCATTGAAGCGCAGGGCGTCAGCAAGGGCTTCGGCAATAAACTGCTGATGGACGGAATGTCTTTTGCTCTGCCGCCGGGCGGGATTGTTGGCGTTATCGGCCCGAACGGCGCCGGTAAAAGCACTCTCTTCAAAATGATTACCGGCCGGGAAAAACCGGATGCAGGTGTCATCCGCATCGGTGATACGGTAAAACTGGCCTATGTTGACCAGAGCCGCGATATCCTCGATCCCAACAAGACCATCTGGGAAATGATTTCCGCCGGGCAGGATGTGATTCCCATCGGGGCAAGACAGGTGAATTCACGTGCCTACGTTTCCCGCTTCAATTTTTCCGGTACCGATCAGCAGAAAAAAGTCGGCACACTCTCGGGGGGAGAACGCAATCGCGTGCACCTGGCCAGGATGTTGAAAGAAGGCGCCAACGTCATCCTGCTCGATGAACCGACGAACGATCTCGATGTCAATACTCTGCGCGCACTCGAAGACGCGCTCGAAAATTTTGCCGGTTGTGCCGTGGTCATCAGTCATGACCGCTGGTTCCTGGACAGAATCTGCACGCACATCCTGGCTTTTGAAGGTGAGAGTAAAACCCTGTGGTTTGACGGTAACTATTCCGAATACGAGGCGGATCGCAAAACCAGGCTGGGCGCGGCGGCCAGTCAACCGCACCGGATTAAATACCGGCAGCTGACCCGCATCTGATGGAAGGATTTCCCGAATGGCTGAATTTTCCGCTGATGAACTCAAGGCCCAACGCTGCAGGACATGCCCTGTTTGCAGTCGCGCCCGCAAAAATCAAAAGGGACCGGCCTACTGGTTTGTAAAAAATATCGAGCCTTTGCTTTCCTGCCCCTATTGTGCAGCTTACGAAAGAGTAACAAACAAAAAACCTTTCGAACCTTAAACCGGTTCCTTGTTGGAGACCGGATCAGGGAGGTAGTCAGAATGAAAAAAACCTCTGCCGCCGTGCTTTCCCTTCTTCTTATAGTTACCGCCGCCGTCTTTTCGGGTTGTTTTCAAGCTTCCCCGGAAACATCATTTGATCTGATCATCAAAGGCGGCCGGGTTTATGACGGAACATCCGGCAAACCGCGGATTGCGGATATCGGCATCAAAGGCGACAAGATCGCCGCCGTCGGTAATTTTACAGGAAAGGCGGCAAAAACAATCCCAGCCGCCGGATTAATCGTCACTCCCGGTTTTATCGATGTTCATTCCTCGACTGATCTTATTCTCCAGGAAAAGGGCATCTGGCGAATTCTTGCGTATATAAAATCAAGCATCAACGGCAACCACAATTATCTTTACCAGGGAGTAACATCCATAGTAACAGGCAATGACGGCAGGGGCTATACCAATACGGCAAAATGGCTGGACTGGAGCGAATCACTGCAATTCGGCGTGAACGTCTGCCACCTTGCTCCCGCCGGAGCAATCCGCAATGAGATTTTCACCAACAGAGAGTCCAAGCCCCTGGAAGAAAATGAGCACAACATCCTGAAAAAGCGGTTACTCAAAGAACTGGATAACGGGGCTGTCGGCATTTCTTTTGACCTTTCCCGTAACCCGGATAAACTCCTGACCAGAGAAGAACTTGCCGATATCGCCGCGAGCATCAAACCTTACGGCGGCATTATTTCTCTGAAGTTGCGCAACACCTCCGGCAGGCGCGATGCATCGGGAAATCCTGCTTTCGTCGCTTCTTTGCAGGAAGTTGTGGAAATAGCAAGGCTGTCCCAGGCACCACTCGAGATTTCCGCACTAAAACTTACAGCGCCATGGAAAAATGTCAATTCCGGGCGGATCAGCGCAATTATCAGCTCCGCCCGCCAGGAAGGAATCGACATCACCGCCGATCAGTCTCCTTACGATGCGGAGGTGGATGTACTGACCGGTTTTCTGCCTCCCGAATATGTTACCGGCAATTATGAAATTAAAAAAGAATATACAACCGCAGAAGGTAAGAATTCCCTTCTGCAAGCGATTGACAAGCTTTTTACCTTTACGGAACCGGAAAAGTTTTTAATCGTCTCCTCGCCCGCCGATAAATTTTACTTGGGAAAAACCATCCGGCAGATTGCCGTAATAAAAGGCAAATCTCCCGCTCATTGTTTCCTGGAAATGGCTCTCACCAGCCCGCAGCCGCTCGCGTCTGTCTTTGCAGTAAACGATCATTTTGCCAAAAAGATCATGCCGTCTCCCTTCATCTTCACGGCGGCGGAGGGAATAGCTTACACTCCCGGCGGCGTCTTTCCCCATCCCGGTTACTGGGGGACTTTTCCCCGTAAATTGCGCAAATACGCTCTCGAAGACAAAATTGTTCATTTCAACGATGCCATCCGTTCCATGACCGCGCTGCCTGCAGAGAAATTCAAGCTCCGGGGACGCGGACAAATTGCCGTAGGTTTCTTTGCCGACATCGCGGTTATTGATTTGAAAAAAATCAAAGACAAGGCTACTTTCCTGCAACCGGAGCAATATGCCGCAGGAGTGGAATATCTGATCGTCAATGGCATCTTGTCTCTGGAAAAGGGAGAAATAACCGGGAAAAAAGGCGGCCGTGCATTGAAACGGATATAGATAAGTTCGAATATAAAACCGCAGAAAATTTAAGGAGGAAAAAATGGCTTGGCAGCGCTCGTGGAACGGAACATACGAAAAACCGGATAATCTTGTTGAATTATTCGAAAACGCGGTAGAAAAATTTCCCGGCAACAAATTTCTGGGCACAAAGAATAAATCCGGCGTTTATGAATGGGTAACCTATGGGGAAACAGGCAAGCGCGTGAACGCAGTCCGGGCGGGACTGGCCGCACTGGGCGTCGGGAAAAACGACTCCGTGGGAATCATTGCCGGGAACCGTGAAGAATGGGTGGTTTGCGCTTTTGCTACATACGGCTTGGGTGCACGCTTTGTGCCCATGTATGAAAAAGAACTTGTCTCCGTCTGGCAATATATAATTCGTGATGCCGGAATCAAGGTCCTCTTCGTGTCAGCAAAAGATATTTACGAAAAAATAAAAAACCTCCCGCACGATATTCCGTCGCTTGAGCATGTTATTCTGCTTGAAGAAAACGGAGAAAAAAGCCTTGCGGATATGGAAAGAAAAGGCGGGAAAAATCCGGTGCCGGCAATCCACCCTTCCGCCCATGACGTCGCCGTGCTTATTTACACCAGCGGAACAACGGGCGACCCCAAAGGAACACTTCTTTCTCACGGGAACTGCACAAGCTGCAGCCGGTCCGGCTGGCGGCTTTTTCGCGAGCTCGACGAGAATTCGGTATCCTTTTCCCACCTGCCCTGGGCTCACAGTTACGGATTCTCCGCCGAATTGAACAACTGGATACAGTTCGGCGGTGCCATCGCCTTCATGGACACGCTGGAAACACTCGCGGAAGATATGGCCAAGGCGAAACCCACCTACCTGATTTCCGTTCCCCGTGTATTTCACAAAATCCACGAAAAGATCATGACAACCGTTCAGGAAGAAGGCGGTGTAAAACTCAAACTTTTCCGTATGGCCATGGAAGCGGCCCTTGCCAAACACAGAACCGGTAAAACGAGTTTAAAATATATCCTGCTCGATAAGATAGTCCTCGAAAAAATACGGTCAAAATTCGGCGGCAGGCTTGCCGGAGCCCTCACCGCCAGCGCCAAAATGAACCCGGAAATAGCCGAATTCTTTTTTGCCGTGGGAATCCCTGTGTATGACTGCTACGGAATGACGGAAACAAGCCCGGCCGTTACCATGAGTCATTCGACCCGCTATCGCCCCGGTTCGGTGGGCAAAGCGCTGGAAAACATAGACATTGTTATCGATAAAACACAAGTAACCGACGGCAGTGAGGAAGGCGAGATCATAATTTACGGACCGAATGTCATGCAGGGGTATCATAACAAACCGGAAAAAACGGCGGAAATAATGACTCCGGACGGCGGTATCCGCAGCGGAGACCGCGGAAAGCTGGATAAAGACGGCTTTCTCTATATTACCGGCCGTTTTAAGGAAGAATACAAATTAACAAACGGCAAATATGTTTTTCCGGCCAGCCTGGAAGAAGAAATCAAACTGCTTCCTTACATTACCAATGTTATGGTTTACGGCGACAACAAGCCCTTCAACATAGCGCTTATCGTCCCCAATATACCGGCCATGGAGAAGCTGGGTCATGCGGTAAGCCTCTCGGTAACGCTGCCTGATCTCCTTACCAACAATACGGTAAAAAAGCTGATAACACTGGAAATCGCCAATCATCTGAAGAACAAATTCGGCGGTTATGAAATACCGCAGAAAATCGCCTTCCTGGATGAAGATTTCACTGTGGACAACGGGATGCTCACCCAAACCATGAAACTAAAAAGGCGTTTTGTCGTCGAAAGATATAAAGATATTCTTGCCGGACTTTACAACACGGAGGCGGAATAAATCTTTCCGGTTTATTTTTACACGCGCTTCCGGAAAACGATGTTTTTTATTGCTCTTCAGCATGAATTGTAATAAAGGGGAAAACCCTATCCGCTAAAGGAACTAAAAAAAATGAGCCTGCATGATAAACAACCGGACAATTTACCTTTAGTTCTGATTATTGACGATTCTCCGGAATATCTCACCATGCTGTCCGATATTCTTAGAAATAATAATTATTCGGTATGCGCAGCCGGGAACAAACCGGCGGCGCTCGCTGCCCTTGCCGGCAACACTCCGGATTTAATCCTGCTCGATGTAAAAATGCCGGATATGGACGGCTACGAATTCTGCCGTCACTTGAAATCCACTGAACGGGACCGCGATATTCCCGTAATTTTCATCAGCGGCCTCGGTGACGCTTCCGACAAAGTCAAAGGCTTTAAAGCAGGAGGTATCGACTTTATTGCCAAACCCTTTCATATGGCGGAAGTTCTTGCCCGCGTTGCAACCCACATTGACTTGAATCGTCTGCAAAAACAACTGGCGAAACAAAATATCCGGCTGCAGCAGGAAATCACCGAGCGCAGGCAGGCCGAAGCAGAGCTGAAAAATCACAAAAGCCTGCTGGAAGAAACAGTTGACCGGCGTACCGCGGAACTGAAAAACGTCAACGAAGAACTGCAGCATGAAATAGCGGAACGCAGGCGGGTGGAAGATGCGCTGGAAAACGCTAATTTTAAACTTCACTCCATGGTCTACGAATACGGTCTCCGCCATCACCGCGTATCCCTTTTTAATCAGATGTCGGAGCATCTTCAGATGTGCAACTCTCTGGAGGAAGCATACCCTGTTATAAACCAGTTCACGCAGAAAATAATCCCCCGGATACCGGGAGCCCTGTTTATAATGCATCCCGGCAATAATTTGCTGGAGGCTGTAACATCCTGGGGGAAAGCAATAAGAGGGAAAAAAGTGTTTTCTCCGGAAGACTGCCTGGCACTCCAAAAGAAGGAAATGCATGTAACACCTGCTTCCGCTACGGACATATCCTGTACACATCTTACCGGCGCCGCGGAAAGTGATTGCCTGTGTGTTCCGCTTCTGGCGCAGAGGGAAATACTGGGAATGCTGTATTTGCAGAAACCTCCGGTATCATCTTCCGCCAGATCGGCATATGAAGACTCCTCGCCGGAATTCGGGCCGGATACACAGCAGCAGGCTTTAACACTGGCCCACTATCTGTCGCTGGCTCTTTCGAATATCAAACTGCAAATATCTTTGCGGCAGCAGGCCTACCGTGACCCGTTGACCGGGCTTTTTAACCGCCGCTATCTGGAAGAAACTCTGAAAAGAGAAATCTATCGCGCCCAGCGCCATAAAACACCCCTGGGCATTATCATGCTTGATCTGGACCGCTTTCGCGATTTTAATAATACATACGGTCATGGCGCCGGCGATCTTGTACTTCATGAACTGGGACAATTCCTGCAAAATAATGTTCGCAAAGAAGATGTGGCCTGCCGTTACGGCGGAGAAGAATTTACCCTGATCCTGCCGGGAGCATCTCTTGACGTCACAAGAAATCGCGCGGAGACATTACGGCAGAAAGTGCAACAAATGAAGGTTTATTACAACGACCGGACTCTTGATCAAATTACCACCTCCGCCGGTGTCGCCATATTTCCGGAGCATGGTCCTACGGGAGAGGCAGTCCTTCAGGCGGCCGATCTTGCCCTTTACAGCGCAAAATATATGGGCAGCAATAAGGTCATGGTATCCGGCAACGGAACTTCTGATTATCGGAAAACAACCTGACGGCCGAAACAAGCAATACAGTTCCAATCCTGATACATGACCGGACCCGTATTGAAGCAAGTCTCTCACGCCTCAATATACCTGGCCTGCAGGGTATTTTCGGACGCCGGGCAGGCATTAATTAATTAATAACTCAGGATGGAAAAATCATGACCACTGCAGTAAAAAACGAAGAAAAACTTTATTTTGAGGATATCCGGGAAGGACGGCTTTTTGAAGGCGGTCCGGCAACCGTTTCCCGGGAAGAAATTATTGATTTTGCCCGTAAATACGATCCTCAGGATTTTCATTTGAGCGACGAAAAAGCTCGACCGCTCTGGGGAGGGCTGATAGCCAGCGGCTGGCACACGGCAGCGATCTGTTCGCGCCTGATGGTCGACGCTTTCATCAGCAAGGTAAGAGGCATGGGATCACCCGGCATGGATGAAGTGCTCTTTCTCCGACCGGTGCGCCCCGGAGACACTCTTTCCGGAAAATTTACCGTTTTAGAGCTTAGACCTTCGGCAAGCAAAGCAGACCGTGGCTTTTTGAAGCTCAAAGGAGAGCTGACCAACCTCAAAGGCGAAATCGTCTTCAGCGTAAGGGGCACAATTATCGTCGCCCGCAGGATCGGGTAAACGGGAATCGATTCTTATCAGAGGATATTGACATTGACCTGCTCGGTATCGGCAAGCACAATAAGATAGTCGCTCAAACCGGCAGAGGCAAACTTATCGGCAATGAGTGCTGCAAGCGACGGCGAATAGCGATTATCCAGAGACATGTGGCTGGATCGGATCACCATTCTGTTGCCCAATTTCTGAAAAGACCAGTCCACAAAAGCTATAGCCATCCTGACAACGCCCGGCAGAGCGATCGTTAGCTGATCTAAGCTCAGGTAATTGTTCATTATCATTTCCGGGAGATATTCGGGAAGTGTATACCGGCGAATGACCCGGCCGGTGAGATATAAATGATTATTCTCAATGAACTCGTCCGACATCACCGGACCGCCTCTCTGGTAATGATTCCGGTAAACCGTCATCATCAACTCACCAATACCGGATATAAGGCAGGCCAGTTCCACCTTTCTTGCGCTCTCATGGGAAAAACCGAAACTGCGGGCCATAAATCTTCCGACGACGGAAGCGGCGAAATTTTTGGCAAAGATTATCTTTGCCTCCCGGTCATTCCGGGTAATGCGGTTCATGGCAAAAAGCAGTATCTGGGTTTTTGTGTATTGCGTCCCCAGACGGTTGACCACTTCAAAAAAATATCTCACCGGACCTAATTTCACACTGCCGTGATAAGCGGAATTGGCTATGTTAAAAAGGTAATCGAAAACATCCGGCCCGAGTCCTACTTTCAGATCCTCAATTTCTTTTTGGCCGATTTCAACATTATCCAGAACAGCCAGCACCGCCGGATTAAATCCGATGAGAGAATTTTCGAACAATGTCCGCTCAATATCTTCGATTAAGTCAAGCGTATCGGAATTCATAATTTTTTTTCACAAAATAGACCACAATTTATCCCGCTTAGGCTTCGCTTCGGGGATAATTCGACCATCAAATTTCAGCTTGTGACCTTCAGGTTATGTACTTCGTTTCTGAAATTTGGGTCTCATTAAAGCAGCACATATCTGCCGCATACCCGTTAATGCATTTCTCATCCGCCGTTATCAGCAATCCAACAACGGATGCCGAAGCATGTACACGAGGAAAAGCCGTTAATATAGCCGCGCACATTATCAATGAGACATTGCTACCATGAAAATTAATATAGAAAGAACAACTCTTTATGTCAATTAAATAATACCCTTGCTGCTGTATGGTAAGGAACACCGATAGTTATAATAAGCAGCGGTTCATCTCCAAGTGTGTGGGGAACTTGCAGAGATGCGACGCGCAAGCATGTGAGCAATCGGTTCATCCCCACGTGTGTGGGGAACTTAGGCGTGTAAAAGAATTAAACCGTTGCTATACCGGTTCATCCCCACGTGTGTGGGGAACTCGATGGGGACTCGCAGAGCAGGCGGCGGGATACCGGTTCATCCCCACGTGTGTGGGGAACTCGTGGCCTTGCCAAAGGATTACAGCCTGAACAGCGGTTCATCCCCACGTGTGTGGGGAACTCCTCCCCGGCGCGAACTTACCAGCACCGGCCTGCGGTTCATCCCCACGTGTGTGGGGAACTCCATAAGGGGCTGCCAGTGATGCCGCCTTTAATCGGTTCATCCCCACGTGTGTGGGGAACTCAAGGTTGCGCCGATAGGCGTGATGATAATGTTCGGTTCATCCCCACGTGTGTGGGGAACTCCGTGCCAGCGTCCCGGTTTAGCAGAGCAAGCACGGTTCATCCCCACGTGTGTGGGGAACTCATGAAAATACCTAAAACAATTAAAGTTAATGGCGGTTCATCCCCACGTGTGTGGGGAACTCTAAACAACACAGATTATGAAAATCATTTCTGGCGGTTCATCCCCACGTGTGTGGGGAACTCTGAATTAGACAATCTTCCCGCAAACCGTACACCGGTTCATCCCCACGTGTGTGGGGAACTCATCCGGATTCCAGATATACTGACCATCGCCATCGGTTCATCCCCACGTGTGTGGGGAACTCTCCAAAACTTCGTCGATGCTATTACCATATCTCGGTTCATCCCCACGTGTGTGGGGAACTCCACCGGTGTAACACAAGCCCCAGTATAGCCTTCGGTTCATCCCCACGTGTGTGGGGAACTCCTAGCTAAATTCCAATTTCGGAATTTTTATTTCGGTTCATCCCCACGTGTGTGGGGAACTCCCGGAGAATTCCGGGATTCAAGATGCCTTTGTCGGTTCATCCCCACGTGTGTGGGGAACTCTAAAGGATACCACCTCCGAAGTTAACCCGGAACGGTTCATCCCCACGTGTGTGGGGAACTCTCACCAAACTCCTTTACCGATTTCATCGTCAACGGTTCATCCCCACGTGTGTGGGGAACTCTGGATCTCTCGCGCGGATTGCCAAAGAGTTCGCGGTTCATCCCCACGTGTGTGGGGAACTCGTCATCGTCGGCAGTCTCGACGATCTGATCACCGGTTCATCCCCACGTGTGTGGGGAACTCAGGATAACGGCTGGAAAGAAACAAAAACAAGCCGGTTCATCCCCACGTGTGTGGGGAACTCTTCTTTCCCACCATCGCTCTGAGCGAAATTTTCGGTTCATCCCCACGTGTGTGGGGAACTCGTTCTAATGCGTCACCAAGCAATATTTTCATTCGGTTCATCCCCACGTGTGTGGGGAACTCCGCTGTGGCTGTTTCTTTT
>MVRV01000188.1 GCA_002068015.1 Smithella sp. PtaU1.Bin162 | reverse complement strand
CTCCTTATTTAGATTTCGCCAAATCTATTGTAGGTACCCCTTTCCCTTCTTTGACACAAGATATGATACATTACCCTTGAATCAAATTGCCTTGACACACTGGAGGTGTCTCTATATAATTAAAGACAAAAGCTGAAACAGATCTGCTTAACTCTCAGGTAAAAGTAGTAGCGTGGTGATCCTATGGATATGAAGCGCGATTACTATGAGGATATTGAACTTTTCAGCAGCAAAACCGTCCTTGTCTGGTCGGTAATTTTTCTTCTTTTTCTTTTTACACTTCCGATTTATGTACCTTCCTACAATATCTATATTTTAAACATCATCATGGTGCACATCATCCTGGCGGTGGGGCTCAACATTCTGGTCGGTTACACCGGCCAGATATCTCTGGGACACGCCGGTTTTTTTGCCGTTGGGGCTTACGGCACATCACTCATTATGATGCATCTGCATTTGCCATTTCTGATTGCCATTGTTCTGGCGGCGCTTTTAGCAGCCTTTCTGGGTTTTATCATCGGGCTGCCGGCCCTGCGGCTCGAAGGGCCTTATCTGGCCATTGCCACACTGGGTTTCGGTCTTACCATCATGCATATCATCGGAAGATGGGATATTTTTGGCGGCCGGATGGGAATTACGGCGCCGCCTCTGGACTTGGGTATTCCCGGTTCGTCTTTCAGTCTCGTCATAGAGGGGGACGCCAATATCTACTACCTTATCCTTATTATAACGATCTTACTCGTAATCGCAGCCCGCAATCTGATGAAAACAAGAGTCGGCCGTGCTTTTATCGCCATCCGGGACGACGATATTGCCGCCGAGGTCATGGGAGTGAATCTGACTCTATATAAAACCATGTCTTTTGCAGTTAGTGCATTTTACGCGGGCATTGCCGGCGGTCTGTACGGCTTTGTCGTCAGCTTTTTCGATCCCTTCACTTTCAACCTTATTCTATCCATAATTTTTCTGGTCATGGTTGTCGTAGGTGGTCTGGGTTCGGTTCTCGGGGCAATTATGGGAGCCGTGCTTATTACCTACCTGCAATTTGATCTTTTGAAAAATGTGGAAACCCTGCCTTATCTGGGCAACTTCCTTGTGGGAATATCCAAACGCTGGTTTACGGTAATCGGACTGGCGAACTTCAGCAGCATTGCCCTTGGTCTCATAATGATCATCATCGTCATCTTTGAACCGCTGGGCATGTTTGGAATCTGGATCAGGATCAAGAAATACTGGAAGACCTGGCCTTTTTAGGAGAGAGCATGATCGAGCAGCTGATTATCGAGGGACTGGCCGTGGGCGCTTGTTACGGCCTGTTCGGTGTAGCCGTAGCCATCATTTACAAGACATCCGATGTCGTGAACTTTGCCCAGGGTGAAATGGGAATGATCGCCACCTTTGTGGCTTTTCACGTTCTCACCGTGTACAATGTTCCCTTCTGGCTGGCGTTTATTCTGACCACGGCTTTTGCCATACTGTTGGGCATGCTGATTGAGTTTTGTTTCTTACGTCCGGCCAAAGATCCGACAGTTCTCGGTTTTATCATCATAACTCTGGGTGCCGAGATGCTGCTAATGGGGCTGGCCGGTTGGAAATGGGGTGCGGAACAGAAAGATTTTCCCTTCCTGTTGTCAGTCCAGAAGATGCATAAAATTATGCCCGGTGTGGTACTCAATGAGTGGTCTATCGGAGTGTTTGTTCTTTCCATCCTGATTATGATTTTCCTGTTTCTTTTCTTCCGTTTCTCCAAACTGGGGATTGCCATGCGCGCCACCCAGCAGAATGTTAATGCGGCAAAAATAATGGGAATTAAAGTAGAGAGGGTGTTTTCCATTACCTGGGCGATGAGTTCGCTCATCGGCGCGGTGGCCGCCATGTTTTTTGCGGCGCGTTCAGTACTGGATCCTAATTTTATGATGGAGCCGTTCATGCGTGCATTTGCCGCAGCGGTGCTGGGGGGACTCGCCAGCATTCCGGGGGTTGTGGTCGGCGGTCTGCTCATGGGTATTATTGAAAATATTTTTGGTTATGTCTGGCCGGAGTGGAAGCCGATTGTTGCCTTTGTCGTTATTGTCATCGTGATTACCATAAAGCCGAGCGGTTTGTTCTCCAAACATTATGTCAAGAAAGTTTAAGCCATTTGAAGCTTGTATCCAACAGGAAGCGGATAGGGAAAATGAAGAAAAAAATTAAATTTACGATACTTATGCTGATGACGGCTCCTATTGTTGCCCTTGTTGTCTGGGATGCATACGGCAACAAACTGACGCTTATTCTGGAGAGACAGAATATCGAACAGACGGCGGAGCGCTATTTAAAAGCGGAAAGGGAAAGGAATCTCCCGCAGGTTTATGCGTTACTTGCTCCTTCTTCCGTATACCGGAAAACACACACCTATCAGGATTATTTGAAGGATGCCGGATCGTCTTCCAAAAAAATTAGTACTTACCGGATTATTGATGTTTACCGGCTGCGGGATAACGACAACAGAGAAAATTTTCCCCAGGTGGAAAAATTTGTTCAGGTTGAGGTGGATGTAACCTTCACGGACACCGGTGAAAACAGCATTTACAATTACTGTTTCACGTTCCTGAAGGAAAATGGCCTCTGGTATAAAGGATAATATCAATATCCTGGATATAAAAGCTGGTGAACATAATGGAATTTAACATTTCAGCAAGGGAAGGGAAAAGGAGGGACGTATGAAAAAAATATTAATTCCGGTTATGATTGTATGTTCATTTTTTCTGATTTCAAGTCCGGCCAATGCCGCCGGCAAACCAGGTTTTGACGGCAAGGAAATCAGGATTGCCCAGTGGGGGCCTCAGACGGGGCCTGCTGCGCCCTGGGGGTCGGTAGCCCGAGGAAGCGATATCCTCTTTAAAATCGTCAACGATGAAGGCGGTATCCACGGCCGTAAAATCAAGTATTTTATCCGTGATGATCAGTATAATCCGGCACAGACAAAAGCCGTAGTCAAGGAGCTTGTGGAACGCGAGGGTATCTTTGCCTTTGTGGGTGGGGTGAGCGCCGCTTCCGGCATGGCGGTAAAAGATTATCTGGCTCAAAATAAGGTGCTTTGGGTTGGTCCTTCCACGGCGGTAATAGAGTATGTGTTTCCGCTCAATCCCTATCTCTTTGCGGTTTATCCACTTTATGAAGATGAGGCGAGTATCCTTACCAAATACGCAGTGCAGAAAATGGGAATTAAAAAGATAGCATTTTTCTATCAAAACGATGCTTACGGCAAAAGCGGGCTCAAGGGTTGTAAGAGCAGAATGGATGCGTTTAATATGAAACTTGTGGAGGAAATTTCCGTGGAACCGGGAGAAAAGGATCTCTCCTCTCAGATGATGCGTCTGAAAAGTTCGGAAGCGGAAGCGGTCATTATGTGGGTAAATCCTACATCCGCCGCCATCGCCTTGAAAACGTGTGCCACCATCGGGTTCAAACCGCAGTGGATATCTTCCAACACGCTGTCCGATTACGCCCTCATGAACAAAATCACCGGGGGTCTGTGGGAAGGAGTTATTACCGGTGCTTTTGCTCTGCCGCCGACTTCTGGCGATCCTCTGATGACTAAATACCGCGAAGCGGCAAAAAAATACGCGCCGGAGGAAAGGTGGGGCACTTTCTATCTCGCTGGTATTCTTTTTGCCGAGCCGTTAATCGAGGCGCTCAAAAAAGTCGGTCCCAAATTGAGCACGGAGGCTTGCCTTCAGAAGCTAAATTCCCTGAAAAATTTTCAGGGTGTCGGTCCGATGATAAACTGGTCTTCCCAAGTGCATCAGGGGAGCGACTCTGTAATGATTCATAAATGCGGCCCCAATTCCACATACATTACGCTGGAAGGCTGGACATCCAATGAAATGGCTTCATGGAAAACAAAGTAATACGGGTGAAGAATAAGGCGGGGAAATATTCCGCCCGTATCCATAAATGTAAAGATGCGGCCGGCAAAGCGCCGGTCGCATAAATCAAGGCTTACCGGATATGGTGCATTTCAAAATAGAAAATTTGAGTATCTCTTTCGGAGGTATCACGGCGGTGGACCACGTGAACTTCGAAGTGGAACAAAACAAAATATTTTCCATTATCGGTCCCAACGGCAGCGGCAAGACAACCATCTTCAATATGATCAGTGGAATTTATAAGCCTGTTTCCGGCAGAATCATTCTGGACGATGAAAACCTGGTTGGTTACAAGCCGGACAAGATTGCCCGGAAGGGTGTCGCCCGTACTTTTCAGAATATTCAGCTTTTCGGTAATGCCTCTGTGATGGACAATCTTATGCTGGGAAGGCATATCCACATGAAAACCGGTGTTACCGGCGGCGCATGCATGTGGGGCAGAAAATCCGGTACGGCCAAAGAAGAAATAAAACATCGGGAAATTGTCGAGAACATCATAGATTTTCTCGAGCTGCAATCCCTGCGCGATCATTTTGTTTCCGGACTTCCTTATGGCAAACGCAAACTGGTCGAATTGGGCAGAGCTCTTGCCCTGGAGCCCAAGGTGTTGTTGCTCGACGAGCCTTCTGCCGGAATGAACACCGAAGAAAAGGACGACCTGTGTATCTGGATCAAGGATATCCGGGAAGATTATAAAGTGACAATACTGCTCATCGAACATGATATGAATATGGTTATGGGTATATCGGATCGGATTCTGGCGATTAATCATGGCATAAAAATTACAGAGGGCACTCCGCAGGAGGTGCAGAAACATCCGGATGTCGTTGCTGCTTACCTGGGAGAGGAGGATTGATGCTTGCAGTTAAGAACATCGAGACCTGGTATGACCTGATCCGGGCGTTGCACGGTATTTCTTTTGAAGTAAAAGAGGGGAGTATTGTTGCGCTCCTGGGCAGTAACGGCGCTGGCAAAACCACCACTCTCAAGACTATCATGCGACTTTTGGATGACGACCAGCCGGAGAAAGGAACCGTTGAATTTTTGGGTCAGCGCATCGACCGGATGGATACGGAAGAAATCGTCCGTTTGGGCATCAGCTACGTGCCGGAAGGCCGCGAGGTGTTTCCGGAACTTACCGTGATGGAAAATATTCTCATGGGTGCTTACACCCGCAAGGACAGACGTAACGCAAAGGCGGATATTGAATCCATACTAAACCAGTTCCCCATCCTGCGGGAACGCAAAGATCAGCAGGCCGGGCACTTAAGCGGCGGCGAGCAGCAGATGCTGGCAATCGGTCGGGCGCTCATGAGCAAACCGAAACTTTTGATGCTCGATGAACCATCGCTGGGGCTTTCTCCGCTTTTGACCAGGGAAATCTTCACCATCATTCAACGGATCAACAAAGAAGGCGTAACCATCCTGCTTGTGGAACAAAACGTGAATATGGCGCTCAAATATTCACACTATGCCTTCCTGGTGGAAAACGGACGCATTGTACGTGCGGATAAACCCGAAATCCTGCGGGAAGACAAGGATGTCAAAGAGTTTTATCTGGGTATTGCCACCGAGACGTCGGTCAAAGGATATAAACGTTACCGCCGGAAAGTGCGTTTCCGGTAAATACTGAAAAAGGTATTATAGGACAAATTTTTATGGATGATGTAAAAACTTTGCCGCAGGCACTTAAGGCTCTCGCTTTCAAACAACCGGACCGGATTGCCATGCGCAGGAAGGATTACGGAATCTGGCATGACGTGAGCTGGGCAGAGTATTACGAAAATGTAAAGAAAGTTGCTTTGGGCCTTCATGTTTTGGGCGTAAAGCGCGGCGATCATGTGGCGATTGTGGGCGAGAACAAACCACAATGGCTTTTTTCAGCGATGGGTGTCATGTCGCTGGGCGGAATTTTCGTCGGCGTTTATACCACCAATCCCGCCGCTGAATGCGAATATGTGGTGGGGCATTCCGAAGCGGTTGTCTTTTTTTGTGAAGATGAGGAGCAGTTCGATAAGGCGCTGGTTTTTCGTGCCCGCACTCCGCATCTTAAAAAAATCGTCGTCTGGGATATGGAAGGACTCAGGCATTTCACCGACCCGATGCTGATGAGTTTTGATGAGTTACTTCTTCTCGGTACAAGAAGCGGCAAGGAGAATCATGAACTTGCTGAGCGGTTGATTAATGATGGTGAAACAGAAGAAACAGCATCTATTATTTATACTTCCGGCACAACCGGGCCGCCCAAGGGCGCAATGATCAGCCACCGGAATTATCTCTGGATAGCCAGACAAAACGAAAAGATAACCCGTATGACTGCTGATGACGAAACAATCTCATTTTTACCGCTCAACCATGTCTACGAACAAATTTTCGATCTTATGATGCATCTGCGTGTCGGTCATATCGTGAACTTTACCGAGAATACCGATACGGTTATGAATGACCTTAGAGATGTTTCGCCCACGCTTTTTCATGCCGTGCCCCGTATCTGGGAAAAGTATCATTCGGCGGTAGTGCTGAAAATGTCTGATGCCACTTGGTTGAAACGCACAATCTTCAATTTTGCCTATAAAACAGGTGTCCGCTATAACGATTACAGGCTTGCCCGAAAACCTGCGCCTTGGTATTTGTATTTGGGGTATCAGCTTGCCTATTTCAGTGTGTTCTGGAAGCTCAAAGAGCGGCTTGGCTTTGACCGTGTCCGTCTGGGATTTTCCGGTGCGGCACCCATCTCGCATGAAATTCTGAAGTTTTTCCAGAGTATCGGCATACCGATTCGTGAAGGCTATGGACTGACCGAGACCACCGGTATCACGCATATATCCGACGAAGAACACTTCAAATTGGGGACTGTCGGTCGCGCTTTGCCGGAATCCGAAGTGAAAATAGCTGAAGACGGTGAGATTCTGATCCGCCACGGAGGAATTTTTCAGGGCTATTTCAAGGAACCGGAGGCAACCGCAGCGGCGCTCGAGGGCGGCTGGTTCCACACCGGCGATGTGGGTGAGGTAGACTCGGACGGTTATCTTAAAATCACCGACCGGAAGAAAGATCTTATCATTACGGCCGGCGGCAAGAATGTTGCTCCTCAGTACATCGAAAATCTGCTGAAGTTTTCGCCTTACATCACCGACGCCGTGGTGATTGGCGACCGGCGCAAATTCATCACGGCGCTCATCGTTATTGATGAAGAAAATGTTGTTAAATTCGCCCAGGATCAAAAAGTTCAATACACGACTTTTGCCAGCCTTACCCGTACCGAAGAAGTCATCAAACTTATCGCTGAAGAAGTGGATAAGGTAAACCGGCAAATCGCCCGTGTTGAGAACATCCGTAAATTCAGCCTGCTTGATAAAAAACTCTACACGGAAGACGGTGAGGTTACCCCCACCATGAAAGTCAAACGCAAAGCCATTGCCGAACAGTACAAGGACATTATTGAAGAAATGTACAAAGGCGGCGAATAGGCTTCTCTCCGATTTTTACTTACGGAAGGATGGAAATCAGCTTTCGTGTATCGCCTTCCATATCCCTTTTGTTGAAATGAAATCTTCCGCTAAAAAAGCTGTCAAATTACAGAATTCCTCATTGTTCAAGAATGTACTGGATTACCTATAATGCTTTTGTTTAAAGTAACAAAAGCATTATTTTGCCAAGTTGTCTCGGCTGAGTCCGGCATCATTTACTCAGCGGAATTCACTGATGTTGGCATCCGTAAGGAGATTTTGCTTTTCCTCACGCCGTCTTGTTTCCATGGTTTTCTTCTGCTGTTGCGATGCGTCTACCAGGTTGACGAGGTCCTGCACAACCTGCCGGACTTGTTCCGCCTGAAGAGTCATCTCCTTCGAAGCGGAAGCGGACTTCTCGGCGCCGGCGGCATTCTGCTGAACTGTCTTGTCCATATCAGCTACTGCGGTGTTGACTTGGGCGATGCCCCGGGCCTGCTCATCGGAGGCTGCGGCGATTTCCTGCAGCAGTTCCCCTATTTTGCCGGTACGGGAAGCAACTTCGGAAAATTCAGAGCCGGCGTTCTTTACGACACCGGAACCCTGCTGGATTGTTTTCACCGTCCCTTCGATCAGTCCAGCCGTATTACGGGCCGCTTCGGCCGCCCGCAGTGCGAGATTGCGCACTTCGTCCGCAACCACGGCAAACCCTGCGCCTGCTTCACCGGCACGGGCCGCTTCTACGGCGGCATTTAACGCCAGGAGATTGGTTTGGAAGGCTATTTCATCGATAGTTTTGATTATGCGTGATGTTTCATCGCTGGAACGGGAGATTTCCGTCATCGAATGCGAGAGCTGTCCCATGGATTGGCTGACTTTTTCCACAACCTGGTTGGCTTCCTGCATCAGGAGGTTTGCCTGGCGGGCGTTATCAGCGCTCTGCTTGGTCATCGAGGACATTTCTTCAAGCGATGAGGATGTCTCTTCCAGCGCTGAGGCCTGAGCAGAAGAATGCTCGGCCAGAGCCTGGCTGGCTGAAGACAGCTGTTCCGCTGCTCCGGCTACCTCGTCAGCTCCCTGTCCCAGCCGCTCAACAATTCGATTAATGGGCTTGTTAATTTCGCGGCGTACGATCCAGGCGATCAAAATGCCGATCAGCAGAGAAAGCACAAGAACTGCGACCACGAGGATGTTGCGCATATGCAAAATCGGTGCCTGAATTTCTGAAACAGGCATTGCTATAGCCAGACTCCAGCGTGCTTGCGGTATGGAGCCGAAGCTGACGATCTGGTCTCCTTTATCCGTCGAGACGGTATGAACTCCCTCGCCGCCCGCCAGCATGGTTTTCCCTATTTCATTCATTCCTTTTATTTCAGAGATGGAAGCCTTTAGTATCTTCCCCTTATCAGGGTGGACGACCAACCTGCCTCTATGGTCGGTTATTATTATAGAACCGCCTTTCCCGATTTTCAGGCGGTTGATTTTTTCATTCAACAGATCCAGGTGCCATCCGGCGACGGCCACACCCAGCACTTTTTCTTCCTTTGTTTCTTTGTTTTTGCCGATCATCGGGGTGGCAAATGCCACATAGGGAGCCCCGGTTTTTTCCGCAATATCAACATTACCGATGACCGTAGTCTTTTGCATCGCCTTTTGGTAATATTCCTCTCCGGAAATATTTTTATCCTTGAATACTCCCTTTACGGTGTCGCCCATGACTACTCCCTTATCATCAGTGATCATAAAGAACTCATAAGTATCTTTGTCATGGAAAATAGTGGATGTTACATTCAACTTTAAATCTATTAAATCATAATTCCCATACATCATGACAACATCTTTTATGCCCATGATGGCAGTATCGTTTTGCATTGCGTTGTTTAAAAGATCGGTCTGTACCTTGAGAGTCTGATTCACCTGTTCAATGACAGCGTTGCGCAAACCGGTCAAGTTTTCGCCGGCCTGCTGCTCCATGGATGAAGATGACCAAAGAACGCTGAATGCACCCACGCCAAGAAGCGGCACGATAAGCAGCAGCAAACCGCCGATGACAAGTTTTTTCCCTAAACTGAAATGTGCCATATTGATTCCCCCTCAATGTGATTTTGTTGGTATTAATCAGATTTGTTAATACCGTATTTATTTATCGGTATTTAAAATAAATACTTTAGCTTTTTGATAAATAGCAATATTTTTATACTAAAAGAGCGGAATGAGTTTTTGATTTTTTTCTGCACTGCAATTGGAGAAGATAAATATTCCGGATGTATGTAGTGGTTGTAATCATACGATATTATTTGGATATTATCATGGCTAGACTTTGTTCTTTGGCGATGTTGGTATTCAACTTTGTTGCTACTGCAATAGGGAATCTTAGTATATAATTAAGTATTTAAAATAATTGACATAATTATTGAGTAAAAATAAAAGTGAAAAATATGAAATTATTTCTTGACACAATTGAGAAGAGGGGGTAAAAGCTCGCTTCTGTTCGTCAGAAATGTGTTTGAAGGTAAATTGAAAATCTCAACAAGTTCACCGGATAGAGATAAATCGTAGTTATCGGATATTTCTAATAATTGCTGGTCGAACATAAAGTTTGGAAATTTTTAAAATTGTTCTTGACAAAAAAAGAACATTGCCTTAATTACCAACACTCGTTTCTTGATGGCTCTTTGGAAATTGAATAGTGGGAAATAATTGATTTGTGGGTCCTATAGATTTAAATTTTTTTTGGAATCACGCGAGAATAAGGAAGATACAATCTTCCTTTCAGGATTAAAACTGGAGAGTTTGATCCTGGCTCAGAACTAACGCTGGCGGCGTGCCTAACACATGCAAGTCGTACGAGAAAGTCCGCTTCGGTGGATAAGTAAAGTGGCGCACGGGTGAGTAACGCGTGGATAATCTACCCCTCAGTTGGGAATAACTCATCGAAAGGTGGGCTAATACCGAATGATACTGCATAACTTCTGTTGTGTAGTCAAAGATGGCCTCTGCTTGCAAGCTTTTGCTGAGGGATGAGTCCGCGTACCATTAGCTAGTTGGTAGGGTAATGGCCTACCAAGGCAACGATGGTTAGCTGGTCTGAGAGGATGATCAGCCACACTGGAACTGAGACACGGTCCAGACTCCTACGGGAGGCAGCAGTGAGGAATATTGCGCAATGGGGGCAACCCTGACGCAGCAACGCCGCGTGAGTGAGGAAGGTTTTCGGACCGTAAAGCTCTGTCGAGCGGGAAGAAATGCATAATGGCTAATATCCATTATGCTTGACGGTACCGCTAAAGGAAGCACCGGCTAACTCCGTGCCAGCAGCCGCGGTAATACGGGGGGTGCGAGCGTTGTTCGGAATCATTGGGCGTAAAGAGCGTGTAGGCGGCTGGATAAGTCAGATGTGAAAGCCCTGGGCTTAACCCAGGAAGTGCATTTGAAACTGTCCGGCTGGAGTAAGGGAGAGGAAAGTGGAATTCCTGGTGTAGAGGTGAAATTCGTAGATATCAGGAGGAACACCGGTGGCGAAGGCGA
>MVRV01000187.1 GCA_002068015.1 Smithella sp. PtaU1.Bin162 | reverse complement strand
ATACTATTCGCTTTCTTTCCGCCGATGCGATTGAAAAAGCAAAATCCGGCCACCCCGGCATGCCGATGGGCGCCGCCACCGCCGCCTTTACCCTGTGGACGAAACATCTGAAGCATAACCCGCAAAATCCTTCCTGGACGGATCGCGATCGTTTTGTTCTTTCTTCCGGTCATGCCTCGATGCTTTTATATTCTCTATTGCATCTTACCGGCTACGACCTTTCCATGGACGATATTAAAAATTTCCGCCAGTGGCAAAGTAAAACCCCGGGGCACCCGGAATTCCGTCATACGCCGGGCGCGGAAGTAACCACCGGCCCCCTGGGTCAGGGTCTTGCCAATGCCGTCGGCATGGCTGCCGCCGAAGCAGGCCTTGCCGCGCAATTTAACCGCGACGGAGCGAAAATAGTCGACCACTATACTTACGTTATGGCGGGTGACGGCGATATGATGGAAGGAGTCTCGGCGGAGGCATGTTCGCTCGCCGGCCACCTGCGCTTGGGAAAACTGATTGTTATTTATGATGACAATTCGGTCTCGCTCGCCGGTTCCACGGCGCTTGCGTTCACCGAAAACATTGAAATGCGTTTCAAAGCTTACGGCTGGCACACCCAGAGAGTAAAAGACGGAAATGATGTCGGAGCAATCGACCGGGCAATCCGGAAAGCAAAAAAAGAATCGGCACGACCTTCCCTTATTTGCGTGCAATCAATAATCGGCTACGGCGCACCCTGCAAACAGGGAAGCTGCGATGCTCACGGATCGCCGCTGGGTGCGGATGAACTTCAGGGTGCCAAAGCGGCGCTGGATTGGCCCGCCGAACCTTTATTTCATGTCCCGGAAGACGTCCGCAAATACTTCCGTAAATCGCTTGCCCGCGGCAAGAAATGGGAAAAGCAATGGCAGGAAATATTACAGCGCTATCAGAATGCCAACCCTGATCTTCATGCCGAATTTTCCCGCCGGATGAGCGGGAAATTGCCGGCCGGCTGGGAAGAAGCGGTAAGCTCATTTCCCACACCCTCTAAAGATATGGCCACACGCAAAGCATCGGAAACCATCATGCAGTCTCTTGCAGCTAAAATACCGGAAATCGCGGGCGGTTCCGCCGATCTCAATCCCTCGACGTTCACCTGGCTCAAAAACTTCGGCGATTTTCAAAGCCCGGCGACCACTTCCCGTGGACTCCACGGCATGGTGGGAGGTGAATGGAGTTTTCTTGGACGCAATATTCATTTCGGTGTGCGGGAACACGCGATGGGCTCCATTGCCGTAGGCCTCGCTCTGCACGGCGGATTTCTCCCCTACACTGCAACCTTCCTTACTTTTGCCGATTATATGCGACCGCCCATGCGGCTCGCCGCCTTAATGGGGCTGCGGGTAATCTTTGTTTTCACCCATGACAGCATCGGTGTCGGTGAAGACGGCCCCACCCATCAGCCGGTGGAGCAAATCATGAATATGCGTCAGGTACCGAATATGACGGTAATCCGGCCGGCGGACGCCAATGAAACCGCCCTGGCCTGGAGAATGGCGCTGGCAAAAACTGATGGCCCGACGGCACTTGTTTTCAGCCGTCAGAATCTGCCTGTATTGGACCGCACCGTTTGTTCTTCGGCAGCAAATACTCAACAGGGCGGCTATATTTTGTGGGAATCAGCACCTGATCCCGACATAATACTTATCGCCACCGGCTCAGAAGTACCGATTACCCTTGCAGCGGCGCGCGAGCTTGCCGCATCCGGAATAAAAGTCCGGGTGGTTTCTTTACCATGCTGGGATGTTTTGATCACCGCCCGCCTGTCCGTGGAGGCGGGAATCGGGCTGGGCTGGGAACATTATACCGGGCTTGCCGGTAAAATCATCGGAATGGGAAGCTTCGGCGCTTCCGCCCCCGGACCTGTGCTCTACGAAAAATTCGGTTTCACGACAGCCGGAATAGTTAAGGCAGCCAAGGGATTACTCGGCATTAAATAACAGGGAAAGATAATGGATGATGTAAACTTTAATTTTTTCCTGGGCGCGTACGCAAGTGCGGTTTCCCGCAAACTCAATGATCTGCGGAAAAATAAAATTATTCACCGCATCCGGGCGGCGGATTATACCGTATGGAAATCCAATCCCTCCGGTATCGTAAACCGTCTGGGTTGGATCAATGCCCCCGCCGAAACGCTCACGCAGTTGTCGTATATCCGCAGCGTTCTTGATCCGGTAATCGCCGAAGGTTATAAAAACGCCGTGTTGCTCGGCATGGGCGGGTCGAGCCTGGCCGCTTATGTCTTTGGCAAAACATGCGGCACCCGTAAGAATTATCCGGCCTTATCGGTTTTGGACACCACCGATCCGGCGGCCATCTGCAAAATTACCGGAAACTTAAACCTGAAAAAAACCTTGTTTCTCGTTTCTTCCAAATCCGGCACAACCCTGGAAACAGTCTTACTGTTCCATTATTTCTACAACCTGACCCTGAAAAAAACAGGAACACAGGCCGGCCGCAATTTCATAATTATTACCGATCCCGGAAGCCCCCTGGAAGAAATCGCCCAACGGATGCGGTTAAGACATGTATTTCTCGCAGATCCGTCTATCGGCGGCCGTTTCTCGGCTCTTTCTTTTCCGGGCATAGTTCCGGCAGCACTTGCGGGTGTGAATGTGGAGGGCCTTTTGAAAAATGCACTGGCAGTTGCGGAAAAGGTAAAAGCCCCTCCTTCCGCCGGCGGCCTTAATTCCGGCAGCATTGGTTTAGGCGCGGCCCTGGGCACACTGGCGCAAAAAGGACGCAACAAACTCACCTTGCTTCTGCCGGCAGCCTGGAAACCTTTCGGCGGCTGGCTGGAACAGCTTCTTGCAGAAAGCACCGGTAAAGAAGGCCGGGGAATCCTGCCCATTTACGACGAACCCTTGCAGGCAGCCAATCTTTACAAAAATGATCGATTGTTTGTCATTTTTTATTCCAAAGGAAAAGCCGCTTCCGCCAAAATTTCCGCTCTGGTCGACGCCGGTCATCCGGTAATCACAATCGGCATTAATAACCGTCTTCATCTGGGCGGACATATGTTTTGCTGGGAAATGGCTACCGCTGTAGCCGGACACATTCTGGGCATCAACCCTTTTGATCAGCCGGATGTGGAAACAAGCAAAATCCTTACCCGACGGCTTATTGATCTTTACCGCGAAAAAAAAGAACTGCCGGAGGAAAAACCATCCCTGGTGACGGCAGCCTGCCGGGTGTACGGTTATACAAAAGCAGCGACACCGGGCGGAGCCTTAAGAGATTTTCTCGAACAGGCGACGGATTATGTATGCCTGCACGTTTATATAAACCAGACACCGGAAACTGACGCGGCTTTGCTTAAGTTGCGCCAGGCCATCAGTAAAAAGTACCGGCTCGCGGTGACAATAGGTCATGGACCGCGTTATCTGCATTCTACCGGGCAATTGCACAAAGGTGACGCCGGCCGGGGTTTTTTCATTCAGATCACCTCATGCGACAGACGGGATATCGCCATACCCGATCGGCCCGGCCATTCTCATTCCACACTTACATTTGGTACGCTGAAAACGGCACAAGCCATAGGAGACAGACGGGCACTGATCGATCTCGGCCGAAAGACCATCCGTTTCCATCTGGAGAAAGATATTATCGCCAATATCAACGCACTTGCCGGATATATTCAAAGGAAGAACTGAAAGCACTGAAGCAATTTTTTTCAAGGAGGTAATAATGGAACTATTAACTGCCATTAAAGGACGGCGCAGCATAAGGAAATTCAAACCGGACAAAGTTCCGAAAAACCTGATTAGAGAAATATTAAACGAGGCCGGCTGGTCGCCTTCCTGGGGAAATACGCAATCCTGGGAATTTTATATTCTGACCGGTAAAACGCTGGACGAATTCAAAGAAATGAGTCTGGAAAAACCGTCAACCGGCCTGCCCCCTTCTCCCGACGTATATATGCCGGAAAACTGGCTTCCCGCCATGAAATTACGTTATGTTGAAGTAGGGAAAGTCGTACTGTCAACTCTGGGAATTAAAAGAGAAGATAAAAAATCGCGCGACGATTATTACCGGGATATGGCAACCTTATTCGGTGCCCCCTGTTTGATTTTAGCCTGCAACTCCCGCGACCTGGCCGTGGAATATCCAATGCTGGACATCGGGATTATCACCCAGACGATCTGTCTTCTGGCACACGATAAAGGGCTCGGCACCTGCATCATGGCCGCTACCGTACGGTACCCTGATGCCATAAGAAAAATTGCCGGAATTCCGGACGATAAGAGAATAATTTTGGGAATTGCTCTGGGATACCCCGATCCGGATTCGCCACTCAACAATATCCCCCGGCAGCGGGCGGAAATCGACGAATTCGTTCATTGGACGGAATGAAGCTAAGCCATCGGAGAAAATGAACGACCCCGCCGCACGCCGCGGGGTATCATAACGTGCAGTTCTTCTCCGATCGCAGCAAGCTCGTGGGAATATGACCCCGGGATCCCGAACAGCTTCGCCCAAACTCGCTCGCCCTGCATACCCAGGCATACGCCGGGGTTCCCTGCTGGGCTTTGCTTTCGGGATTAATTCCACTTCCGCTTCAAACTTCATTGCACTCGTTTTCAGCGAGTGTCATTGATTTATCAACAGCCGTGTATATCGGCCGGTAACAAAAAAGGGAGCAGGAATCAACCCTGCCCCCTTTTGATTTTTTTGAAACTTTTGCGCTGGCCGGTTAATCTTTAATTTTCGCTATCTTCTTGGCCATTTTCATCTTATCATTCAGCCTGCCCAGACGCTGATACATAACCCGCTGACTTTGCGGAGAACCGGCACCGTGCATGCTTTCCACAAGCGCCGTACCGCCGGTCATATTTTCGAGCAGCCGTAAGATCATCATTCTGTTTTCCGTAGAAACTCCTTCAACACCTTTCATGTACTTTTCAACATATTTCCCTACCGCCGAGCTTTTAAAATCATTATTGAAAGGAAGTGTCGCCATAATACCGCCGCCGATATCATGGGCAAGACGCGATATCTCGTAGATATTACGGGTAATGTTATGCTTTGTACAGTTGGCCAGAAGTGGATCCGGGTAGTAGGACCCGCTTTTTGTTTTTGCTCCCATCGCCGAGCAGGCCACCGAGCCGGAATAAACAGTTTCCGCCAGATGCATCATCTCCACCAGTTTATCCTTGATGTGGGAAGCACCCAAAGTTCCCTGATACTGCGCCGCCACAGCACTGGCGCCGATGATGATATCCGAAAGGCCACCTTTGCATCCCCCGTAATTCTGGCGATGAAGCGTAGCAAATCTCTCCACCAGCAATCCGCAGAAATCAATTTCCCCGCACATGAAAACTCTCTCCCAGGGAACAAAAACATCTTCAAAAACCACCAGTGCTTCCCCGCCGACCATGCCGAAATCGCAGTTGCCGGCATCCATTCCGCCTTCTAATTTTCTCTCTTCATTCGTCTGCCGGCCGAAAATCATCGTTACTCCCTTGGCATCGAGCGGAATCGCGGCGGCAATGGCATAAGCCTCATCGCCTTCCGCCATGGCCTGCGTGGGCAGAATCATTATTTCACTGCTGTTTACGGCACCGGTCTGATGAGCTTTGGCGCCCCGGATAACAACTCCGTCTTTCCTCTTTTCCACAATGCGGGTAAAGAGATCGGGATCAGCCTGCTGGCTCGGCTTTTTGGAACGATCACCCTTCGGATCAGTCATCCCGCCCACCAGCATGAAATTTTCTTCCTGAATTTTTTTGAGGTACTCTACAAAACGAGTGAAATATTTGGTCCCGTATTTCTCATCGATCTCATAGGTGGTCATATAAAGGGCATTCAATGCGTCGAACCCGACACAACGCTGAAAGCAGCTGGCCGTTTCATGGGCGATGAGCCGCAACATCTGAACCTTTTTGATCAGATCATCCACGGACTGATGGATGTGGGTAAAACGGCTGATTTTATTTCCCGTAATGTTGCTTTTAGCGGTTAAAAGATCTTCGTTTTCCGGCAGCAGCGCCAGTTCGTAGGTTTTACCGGCGGAATTAATATGCGGCACAAAAGCGGGATGGGTAGACCTGTCTTTGACAAGTTCGCCATTGTAGTAAATTACTACTTTTTGATCCTTCAAACTTTTTACATAATCTTCTTTGGTCTTAATCTTCATTTTTCTCCTCACTTAATAAACGTTGAACGATTTCACCCGGATCCTGAGCATCGTTGCGAATCGATATAATTTTTGAAAAATCAAAGTTTTTTTCCAGACATGCCGTATCACAACCATGAATCAGTAAAACCTTGTCCCAATGCCCGTCGTCCAGAGTAGTCCATTCAATTCGATCTTCCGCCGCAGATTGTATTTTACGTACATACTCCACACGATCGAATGTTGGATTGCAACCTCCACAGTATTTTAAGGCTATCCTTTCTTTGATCATACTCCAAGACATCTCTTGTTGATAAAGCGGCATTCTCCGGTTAGCCGCTTCTCCAAAGAGATAATCTCCCCGTCGCAAGAGAACACAAGCATGTTGTGCTCATATCATAACAGGCGGTAAAATTCATTGTTTATTTGGTCAGGGGCAATCCAGCGATATTCCCTGAAAAACAGCGATAGTGTTAGAAAGAAAATGATTCCATATTTCCCGCACAAGATCATAAAACAAAAAGTCGCATAAATACACCGCTAGTCGCAGCAGAGTCGCGTTTATGCAACCGAAATGATCGCCTGGTTTATCTTGCATACCGCATCCTGCTGTTATTGTTGATTTATTTAATTAGTGGCCATTTGGCACTTCTTTTGCAGTCATTTTGCTTGGTATGCGTATAAAACAAATTGGGAAAGACAAGCAAAGGACACTCTGTGTTATTGAAAACGCTCCTGGCGGGATTCAGATTATACCGGAGCAACAATCGCACCTGTGTCATTATTTAATCAAGAGATTTACCTACAGGAGGATTTCATGAAACGAAGAGATTTTTTAAAGGGTGTTGCAGTAACAAGCGCAGGAGTTGCACTTTCAGGAGGAGTCGGTACATTTTCGAATGTCTTTGCAGCAGGCAAAGAAGATTTCGGCGAGATCAAGAGCCTGAAAGTGCATTGCATTTCCGAAACAAGCTGGTTTGACAACGCTACACTCGGCAAAGATATTAAAGAAGCCGGAGGAATAAACACCTACCAGTACAATGTAGCCTGGAACGTGGAAAATCTGGGCGGCTATGCTGCCTTGGTTGAAGTTGAAGCTCTGGATGGTAAAAAAACAAAATACCTTCTCGACAGCGGCTGGAACACCGAATGGATGGATTACGTTTTTGCCAAAGACGGAATCGATAAGATGCTCAAAAGTAAAGAAATCAATACCCTGATAGTTTCCCACGATCATATCGATCACTATTACGGCCTGGAGAGCACTTTGAAACATCAACCGGATATCAGAATTTTTTTCCCCAGCACTTCCATGAAAGAAAGCTTTGCCCTGCTTAAAGGAGCTGATTTTTCCGCAAAGCCCGGCCAGCCCAAAAATACTGCTCCTCACAAAGGAGAATTAATTCTTACCAAACCAAATAAAGTCTATAAACTCCAGGAAGGCGCTGCCGTTGTTTTCTTCGATGCACCCGCGACACTTCAGGTGAGAGGCGAAAATGTGCTGTATTTCAAGATAAAGGACAAAGGTTATGTGACCGTCACCGGTTGTTGTCATCCGGGAATTATGACTCTTATCAACTACGCGCGCAGAAATTTCAAAGATGGTAATAAAAATTATGGTTGTTACGGCGGTCTGCACATATCACCTTTTGAAAACTGGGATCCCAAGATGGATGATTTGATTAAAGGTGTGAAAGCCATGAATATGACCAAAGTCGGCTGCAATCATTGTACCGGATGGGTTTGGGCTGAAAAGGCAGCGCTGGCAGGCATCCCCATTGTAAAAGGCACCAACAAAAATCTTTCTTATAAGAAGACAGGCTCTCTGGCCAAAGCTAAAACTTCTAATGTCTTCCTCGGAAATGGCGACGAAATTGTTTTCTAGTTTTTTTAGAGGATGCAAATAAATTAATCATTTATTTGTTTTGCAGATAAAGGGAGCAAATCTTACAAGAAAAATTTATTTTCCCGGATGAGCTCCCTTTCTTTTTTATAAATATCGTTTTCATCCGTACGTTGACAAATTATACAGGAGGTATGTTGTTATGAGTAATGGTAGTACAAATGATAACTGGCTGGTTTCAAGAAAACTGGTTCCCCGCTGGTCTGTGGGATTATCGGGCATTGCCAATTTAATAGTTCTGGTGATAGCAGTTTTTGCTGTTTGGTGGATATTTTTTTCCAATGCCGGAATATTTAAGCTTTATTCTCCTCTTTTAGGTTTTTCGCTTGTAATCTGGACGCTGCTTATTATTCTCTGGCATGTCGAACTCTTTGATTTCTGGCCTTTCGGGCGCAATTTTCTCCGGGAGACAAATCCACTGGCTAAGGGCACATTGTTTACGATAACAACTCTTGCTGCCTATCTCATAATTGTATTCGGCATCGTTTTTTTTGTTGTCGGCCAGCTTGGCGTCACCTATTTTAACTGGTACAGCCTGATAAAATATGGAGAACTGGGACAAGATGTCATGTCCGCAAGAGAAAATACATCTTGGGCGATGATTTCACTTTCCGTTCCCTTTTTTCTGGTCAGCGTATGGTTCATGTCCGGAATCGGCAAAGATTTATTTCCGGAATTAAATCCGCCCAAGCGAGGATTGGCTACGTTAGGACTTATATCCACCGTAAGCGTAATCATTTATGCGATTTTCTTTCACCCTCACCTTGGTTCCATGTTTACTCCACAGCAAGTTTATACGGCCGTACCACCGTGGTGGGAGAAATTTGCGCACACCAATAGCGCAGAATTAGGTCTGGGCATTCTCTTTTGCTCCGTTATCGG
>MVRV01000186.1 GCA_002068015.1 Smithella sp. PtaU1.Bin162 | reverse complement strand
CCTTCATAGACTACCCAAAGAAACCGTCCCGGTTCTCCCCGCTTAATAATTACATCACCGTTTGCAAAATCCAGAAGTTGGGCATTTTCCGCAATCAGGGCAAGGTCTTCACCGGACAAGTCGGCCAGTATTTCAATACCTTTTAGAAACAGCGGAAGATCCATTTTTTTCCTCCCGAGAAATAAAACGTTACAAGGGTTTGAATGTGAAGTTTCCTGTTTTTCAGTCTATATTTAATTTATTTTATTTTATTAATTGCCGGAGATTTACAATTACAGGCAATCCGTTCAGTCAGGAATTTAAAACTTTTTTTTGATGATACAACTTCCGGAAAACAATGCAACAAAAAATACTGCGGTCTTTTATTTTCCGGAGAGGACTCGTTGTCAATGTTTTCGGGATAAGCACAGATAAAAAAATCGGCAATCTTTCATAGACTTAATCTATAACCGATTGCCGATTTGTAATATTATTATTTCTTGGCACCTATAGGAAGAACTTCACGGCCGTAAACTTCGTTCAGGACTTCAGCGGCGGCAAGATACATCGCGCTTGCTCCGCAGATGATTCCTTCAAATCCGGTGATATTCAGAAGAAATTTCCCGCTTTCTACCGCACCTGCCGCCACCATGTAATTTCCAATAGTGAGCAGGGCAAACAACAAGGTCAGTGTACCGAAGATAAACTGAAGTGTTTTGTTCAAGCGGAGTGTTCCGATAAACATAAAGAAGGAGAAAATCCCCCAGACCAGCAAATAAGTAGCTAAAGTTCCGTGATTAAACTTATGATAGACCATCCAGACAAGCGCAATCCAGAAGACACCGTAAAGGGTAAATGCCGTTGATGCAAAAGTATTCCCTCTTTTGTTTTCCAGAATACCGGCAATAACCTGGGCCAAACCACCCACGAAAATACCCATCGCCAGAATATGGTCATCGAGTGGTGTAAATCCTGCATTGTGAATGTTCAATAAAATCGTTGTCATTCCGAATCCGAGCAATCCGATCGGCCCGGGATTTCCCATTTTTTCCATACTGTTCCTCCTTTTTTTAATGCAATTTTTAAGAGAATTTAATAACTACATTTTTCAAATGAAAATTGCATCGGCAATACCATAAGGCCATATGAAATGCAAGTATTTTGGCAAGATTTTATTGCAGGAAATTGAGCCGCGGCGCCATATCCGCCGCGATTCAACCTTGCTGATCATTCAATCGTGAAGAGGGATGGGCTGCACCCATTTTTTATTTTCGCCGTCATAGAACCATTTATCCATAAAACCGCGGCGGCGGATAAATACGGGATTCTCCGCCCAGAGGAGCAGTTTTTTATAGGCATCATGGATTGACCGGAAAGTTGCGGCACTGCCGCCAATATCCGGGTGATGAATTTTGGCCTGCCTGCGGTAGGCGTCTTTGACAAGTTTGCGCAATTCCGGGGATTCCAGCTGGGATTTATCTATGGACAGAAAATCCAGATATTTTTTCTGAATAGTGGGAATTTTAACCTGCAGAGGCCTCAAGGCCACCACGGAAACCGCCTCTCTCGTCGCCAATCCCAGCACATGGCGGGAAGCCAGGTACTGCCGGTTGGTGCGTTTGTGCTCTTCCCACCAGGCCGTACCCAAAACATCGGCCATTTTAGAAAAATCCTCCCCCGGCTTACGCCCGGATACTCTCAGCGCTGTAAATCGAAAAATTTCCCTGAAACCACGCGGGATTACATCCATTGTAATCATCGTATCGGAAAAATAAAAAGTCGCATAACGGGCATTGAGCGCCTGGAGAAAGCCGCTTCTCATATTCAGCTTCAGACGCAATTTCTGCCGGCATTTAATCGAACAATACCGTTTTTTCTTCATGTTTTTCGTTGTGCCGCAGGATAAACAACGGTTTTGCTTTTCCGCCGTAGGTACGGCTATCTCGGCTTTTTTAATCGTTTTTTTCATAAATTGTCATTTCCCTGCCGGGCAACTGATATAAGTATTTCCACTAATCATAAAGCATTTCCCATGAGCTGCCGATTACACCAAAAAACAATTATGACAAACGCCGCTTAAACTTAGCGTCCCGCGGCCGCAAAGCGGCAAGGAGGAGTAACTCTATACAATGCAAAATAAAATTGACAGAAAATTTTTTTTATTGTATTGCCGCGATCAATTTTGTCCATGCATTGTCCACTATTGGCAACATAAGGACATTAATATATAATGATACATTAATTAAGGATTAAAAAGTAATCATGCGCTTAACCATAAAAGACTTAACCGAGCTTTTAAATATTTCTGAAAAATCAATCCGCCGCTGGATAAAACAGGGAACCATACCGGCCTACCGGATTCAGGGTCAATACCGTTTTAACAAATCAGAAATTTTGGAATGGGCAACGGCACGCAAATTAAACCTGTCGGCAAATATCTTTCCGGAACCGGAAGGAGTGCCTGTTACAGGTCTTACCGATGCGCTCACCGCCGGCGGAATATTTTATCGTGTCAACGGCTCCGATAAAGAGTCGGCTCTTAAAGCCGTCGTGGAAAACATGCGTCTTCCCGATGCCGCCGATCGATTATTGCTTTTACAGTTTCTTCTGGCCCGGGAAGATGTTGCCTCAACGGGAATCGGCGATGGAATCGCCATCCCCCATGTACGCAATCCTCTGGTGCTCAACGTGCATGAACCGATGATAACCCTCTGCTTTCTGGAAAAAGCAATCGATTTTCTTTCACTCGACGCTCAACCGGTATTTTGCCTTTTTACAATTGCCGCCCCTACCGTGCGCACTCATCTTTACCTTCTTTCCCGGCTGGCCTTCGCCCTGCGTAATCCTGAGTTCAAAAATGCCGTGATCAACCAGAGTTCCCGGGATATAATTCTGGAGACGGCCCGGAGAGTCGAAGAAGGCTTCCCGAAAGCTGCGGGCGGGAGAACTTAAATGTCTTTTCTAATTACTTCCCTGGCAATAATTGTTGCCGGCGGCCTGTTATCGCTGATTTTCTATAAGAGTCACCGTTTCAGTACGGCCTTCGGTGCCGGTGCGGCAGTTCTCGGCTGCATAATCGGGATAGTTCCGGCCGTACAAATCATTTATTACGGAAATACCGAAACACTGAAACTTGCCTGGGATATTCCTTTGGGATCATTCTTTCTCCAGCTTGATCCGCTCGCCGCTTTTTTTCTTATGCCGATTTTTGTTCTTTCCGCTCTTGTGGCAATTTACGGCAAAGAATACCTGCGAGCCTACCGGGAAAAGAAATTGCTGGGAATATCCTGGTTTTTTTTCAATTTGCTTGTCGCCAGCATGGCAATGGTCTGCCTTGCCGCCAACACCATTTTGTTTCTGGTTTCCTGGGAAATAATGGCGCTTTCCTCCTTTTTTCTTGTTGCCTTCGAATATGAAAAAGAAGATGTGCGCAAGGCTTCCTGGACATACATGATTGCTTCCTATCTGGGCACAGCCTGTCTCCTGCCCATGTTTTTGATTCTGGGAACGGGATCAAACTTTCTTGATTTCGATAATTTTCTGAAAAACATCTCTCCCCGGACAGCCGATATCTGTTTTATTCTCGCGCTTATCGGATTCGGCACCAAGGCGGGCATTATTCCCTTTCATGTCTGGCTGCCGGTCGCTCACCCTGTGGCTCCCAGCCCTGTTTCGGCGCTCATGTCGGGAGTAATGATCAAGACCGGTATCTATGGGCTCGTCCGCACGTTGACATTCCTGGGAATGCCGCCTCTGTGGTGGGGAGTGCTCCTTTTGGTTATCGGAATTGTTTCCGGAGTGCTCGGAGTGCTTTTTGCGCTCGCCCAGCATGATCTCAAACGACTTCTCGCCTACCACAGTATTGAGAACATAGGAATAATCGCCATGGGCATCGGCGTCGGGCTCATCGGATGGAGTACGGGAATGCCCGTTGTAGCGGCGCTGGGATTTGCGGGCGGCCTTCTGCACGTTGTCAATCACGCACTCTTCAAAGGGCTTCTTTTTCTGGGAGCCGGATCGGTTTTTCACAGCGTTCATACCCTGGAAATCGATCATCTCGGAGGACTGATCAAAAAAATGCCCGCCACCGGTTTCACTTTCCTTATAGGCGCCGTGGCCATTTCAGGATTGCCTCCGCTCAATGGTTTCGTCAGTGAATTTATTATCTACATTGCCGCTTTTTCGGGAGCAATAAAAATGGATATTTATCCGGCAATGTTTCTTGTCTCGGCAATTGCCGGCCTTGCCTTGATCGGCGGGCTTGCCGCCGCTTGTTTCACCAAGGCTTTCGGCATTGTTTTTCTGGGAGAACCCCGCACACAGGAGGCACAAAAAGCACGGGAATCAAGCCGCTGGATGACGGCTCCCATGATGGGGCTTGCCGCCGCCTGCATACTTATCGGTTTTCTGGGACCGCTCTTACTCCCCTTTATGTCGCCGGTTACAGGCACGATTCTCAGTAATCCCCACTCTGCGGAAATCAAAAAAGCAGCGGATTATCTTCTGTATGTTACCGCCGGTTCCGTTGTTTTTCTTGTACTCGTTGCCGTCATTGCCGGACTGCGCTCCCGCCTTCTTTCCGGACGGACTGTCGGCAAAGCTCTTACCTGGGATTGCGGTTATGCGGCACCGACGGCACGCATGCAGTACACGGCATCATCTTTTGCCCAGCCCGTAATTGAACTCTTTCAGTTTTTCTTAAGGACAAAAAAGCATCTTACCATTCCCGACACCTACTTCCCTTCCGCCGCCAATTTTGAATCACATACACCGGACATCGGACGGGAACATCTCTACAAACCAGTCTTTACGGGAATCAATAAATTCTTTCTGCGGATGAAGATAGTGCAGGAAGGTCGCATGCATATTTATGTGCTTTATATTGTAATAACACTGCTTGTCCTGCTTTTCTGGTATATGAGGTGACGGCATGCCCATAGCTTCCATTATCAATATCTGCCTGGGACTACTTTTGGCGCCTCTGCTGCTGGGCATTATCAACAAGACAAAAGCCTTCTTTGCCGGCAGAACGGGCCAGCCGCTCTTCCAGGCTTACCTGGACATAATAAAGCAATTGCGCAAAGGCGTCGTCTACAGCCAAACCACTTCCTTAATATTCCGCGCCGGACCGGTAATCGGACTCGCGTCGGTACTAATCGCTCTGGCGATCGTCCCCCTGGGAGGCGTGGCCGCACCGCTTGCCTTCTCCGGAGATTTGCTGATCTTCGCCTATATTCTGGGATTGATGCGCTTTTTCACGGTTCTCGCCGCCCTCGACACCGGTTCCAGCTTTGAGGGAATGGGGGCAAGCCGGGAAGTACTTTTTTCCGCTCTGGCCGAACCCGCCTTGCTTATAGGGCTTGCGGCAATCGCCCGCGAAACTCACGCCATGTCTTTGTCGCAGATGCTGCCGGCGGTTTCTTTTCTTTCACCGGAAGTTGTGCTCGTCACGGTTGCCCTGCTCATCGTATATCTTTGTGAAAACGCCCGCATCCCTTTCGATGATCCCAACACTCATCTGGAATTAACCATGATTCACGAAGTAATGGTACTGGATCACAGCGGCCCTGATTTTGCCTTCATTTTATACGGTTCGGCGCTGAAGCTGTGGGTTCTGGGGCTCGTTATCATCGGAATAGTTTTCCCCGCATCTTCCGGTTCCTTCTGGTTTATATCCGTCATTTCCGCAATCGGCGGATTATTTTTTCTGGCGGTTATCGTGGGCATTATCGAATCCACCATGGCACGGCTCAGGCTCATACGTATTCCGCAGTTACTGGTCGCGGCGGGATCACTGTCGCTTTTCGCTTTTATTCTGGTTTTGAGGTAAAAAAATGAATTCGGCAATAGAAATAATGATGATTCTTCTTGTGCTTTCCGACATGGCGCTTCTGGGACTCAGCCGCCTGCGCACCTGCATCAGCATCGTTTCGTTTCAGGGAATGCTGTTGGGCGTGCTCGCCCTGACCATGCAACTTTCCGCGATTACTCCCCGTCTGATTCTTATTGCCGCAGCCAGTTTTATTATTAAAGGTTTCATCTTCCCTTTCCTGCTGCGGCGCGGTATCCGGGAAGCGGGCGCACAATACGAGATAGAACCTTTTGTCGGCTATATCATGTCCGTCATCGCGGGGCTGGCTATGCTGGGAATTTCTTTCTGGCTGGGGGCAAAGCTGCCTTTGTTTGCCGCCAACACCCTCCTCATTCCGGCCGCTCTGACAACTTTATTTACCGGACTTTTCCTGATCATTGCACGTAAAAACGCTCTTAATCAATGTCTCGGATATATCATTATGGAGAACGGAATTTACACTTTCGGCATCGTCTCGGTTGCGGAAATCCCCCTGCTCGTTGAGCTCGGCATCCTGCTTGATGTCTTTGTCGCCGTGTTTGTCATGGGTATAGCCATTTATCATATAAACCGCGAGTTTGATCATCTGGACTCCGACCGGCTCAATATCCTGAAAGGATGAAACGGAAATGGATTACGAAATAATTCTCTGGCTGGCCATCACGATTCCTGCAATTTCCGGATTAATCTGTCTTCTGATGCCTTCGCCCAAAGCGGCACTGGGCGTGATGTGCGCCGCCGTCTTTCTGGCCTCTCTCTCCGGAATCTTCGCCATTTGTGAGGTTCTGCCTCAAGGCAGGGTCTTGTTTGCCGCGGCGGGGTGGCTCTTTATGGATGCTCTTTCCGCTTATAATCTTTTTGTCATGATCACTGTCTTTTGTCTGAGTTCCGTTTATGCCTGCATATACTTTAAAGAAGAAATTATTCATAAACATCTGAACGTAAAACAGATTCGCCTTTTTACGTGTCTTTGGTGCGAAGCGCTGGCGGCAATGACAGTTGTCCTGTTATCGAACAATCTGGGCATTATGTGGGTGGGCATTGAGGCGACAACCCTGATCACCGCCTTTCTCATCTGTGTGCACGTATCGCGCGAATCGCTGGAAGCAATGTGGAAATATATTCTGATCTGCTCGGTGGGGGTGGCGTTTGCTTTTATGGGAACACTGCTTGTTGCGGCCTCCGCCAAAAGCGCCGGACTCAGCGCCCACAATTTGCTTTTATGGACAACACTGCGCACCAATGCCGTTCACCTCGACCCTGTTCTCATCAAAGCGGCTTTCATCTTTCTGCTCGTCGGCTACGGAACCAAAGCCGGCCTCGCTCCGATGCACAGCTGGCTTCCCGATGCCCACAGCCAGGCACCGGCCCCGGTTTCCGCAATTTTTTCCGGGTTCATGCTGAATGCCGCTCTTTACTGCATCATGCGTTATGTGCCGATCATTGAAATTTCCACCGGTAATACGTCCTGGGGCCTCGATCTTGTTGCCGGTTTCGGTATATTTTCGATCATTATCGCCGCCGCCTTTATTTTGTTCCAGACCGATCTGAAGCGTCTTTTGGCCTATCACAGCATCGAGCATCTGGGTATTATCGCTCTGGGACTGGGACTGGGCGGACTGGGCACTTTTGCCGCACTTTTCCATACCTTCAATCATTCCCTTTGCAAAACACTTTCTTTTTTCGCCGCCGGCCGCCTGGGACAGATATTCGGCAGTCAGGACATGGAAAAAATGTCCGGATCGCTGCGCATATCGCCGGTCTGGGGAATCGGTATCTTTTGCAGCATCCTGGCGCTCATCGGAATCGCCCCTTTCGCTCTGTTTATGAGTGAATTTCAGCTGCTTCGCGCTGCCGTCGACAAGGGGGCGATCATCGCTCTGATCTTGTTTCTTCTAGGAGCAGGGATAGTTTTTGTGGGCGCTCTGGGGCACGCCATTCCGCTTGTCTGGAATGACCCGCAAAAGCCGACAGCCCGGGTAAAAACAAATGCCGTGGAATTCACCCTGGTCTTTGCACCGCTTGCAGTTCTTCTGCTTTTAGGGCTCTGGATGCCGGAAACACTGGCGCAAGCCTTAAATACGGCGGCCGACGTCATCAGGCAAACCGGCGGCACAACGATATTAATGCCGGGAGGGAAACAATGAACTCTCTGTCGTTTAAAACATTGCGCAACTGCCAGATTACGAGACTTGATGATATTCCCCTCGTTTCTCCAACCGTTTTTCGCAATGCCGTAATCGTCGCCGTAAAAAACGGCGCCCGGATCAGTGCCCTTTTCGGCGTTCCGCAGAATCGGCTGAAGGATCAAGTATTCTATAAAGATCCGCCCGGTGCGGAAATCCGCCTGTTTGCAATACTTGCCAATGATCAGATCGGGACACTGTCCGTCGTTTCCACCAATGTCCAAAACAGCTATCCCGCGCTGACTCCCGAATGTCCCCAGGCACACTGGTTCGAAAGAGAAATATATGAACAATGGGAGATAAAGCCGGAAGGACATCCCTGGCTGAAACCGATCCGTTTTCATAAGAGTTATATGAGAGATCCTTCCAGAGCCGGTTCCGGCGACACAAACATCGGCATTACCGATTTCTTCCGGCTGGAAGGAGCGGAAGTACATGATGTCGCCGTAGGGCCGGTGCACGCCGGTATTATCGAACCGGGCCATTTCCGTTTTCAGTGTCATGGTGAAAATGTTTATCATCTGGAAATTTCTCTGGGGTACCAGCATCGGGGAGTGGAAAAGGCCCTCTTAGGCGGACCCGGCAAGCGCACCCTGCATTACATGGAAACCATAGCCGGCGACACGACCATCGGCCATACAACAGCCTATAACCATATTCTGGAGGCGCTCGCGGGAACCGCTGTTTCGCTCAGAGCATTATCAATCCGCGGAATCGCCCTTGAGCTGGAACGCATTGCCAATCACACGGGAGACCTGGGCGCGCTGGCCGGCGATGTGGGTTATCTTCCCACTGCATCGTTTTGCGGGCGGATCCGCGGCGATTTTCTGAACATGACGGCGCTTCTCTGCGGCAGCCGCTTCGGCAGGGGTCTTGTCGTACCGGGAGGAGTCGACTATGATCTTACCGGCAATCTTTCCGCACAGCTCAAAGATCGTCTGCAAACCGGCTTGGCCGATGTAACAGCGGCCGTTAACCTGCTCTGGGATGCTCCTTCCGTACTCGCCCGGTTTGAAAGCACCGGCTTTATCCCGGCGCAAACGGCGAAAAACATGGGCCTCGTGGGGACGGCGGCAAGGGCTTGTGATGTCGTACGAGATGCGCGCTATGACCTGCCATCGGGAATTTTTCGCTTTTCCCAGATACCGGTTTCCGTCTGGCACACCGGCGACGTTTTTGCCCGCGCCTATGTCCGCTGGCTGGAAATCCAGCGTTCACTCAATTTCATTCAAAATCAGCTGGCAATGCTGCCGGAAGGTAGAATATCGGCAAAGATGGAAACACCGGCAGCCGACAGTTTCGTCGTCTCCATCGTCGAAGGATGGCGCGGTGAAATTTGTCACGTTGCGCTCACCGACCGGGACGGCCGTTTTCGTCATTATAAAATCATCGATCCTTCGTTTCACAACTGGATAGGGCTTGCGCTTGCCTTGCGGAATCAACAGATTTCCGATTTCCCGCTTTGCAATAAAAGCTTTAATCTTTCTTACTGCGGTCACGACTTGTGAGATAAAATTATGATTCGAGAATTATTTGTTTCTTTAAAACAAGGACACCGGACAATTGATTACACCCGGACAATGCCGGCACTACCCGATCGTTTCCGGGGATTGCCCGTAGTTGATCGGTCCAAATGCCCCGCCGGTTGCCGTATTTGCAGGGAAATCTGCCCGACTGCCGCAATCCGGGAAGACCTCGCAATTGACCTCGGCCGATGCCTGTTTTGCAATTCCTGCAGCAGGGCATGTCCCTCCGGGGCAATAAGTTTCTCCCGTGAACACCGGCTGGCCGCCCGGAAAAGAGAACATCTCGTCACGGACAACTCAGCACTGCAATTAATGGAATCACTGGATAAGGAAGGCAGACGCCTGTTCGGCCGTTCGCTCAAGCTGCGTCAGGTCAGTGCCGGCGGTTGCAACGCCTGCGAAGCGGATACAAATGTTTTGAGCACACTTGTTTTCGATCTGGGGCAATACGGCGTTCAATTTGTCGCCTCGCCGCGTCATGCCGACGGACTTTTGATTACCGGACCGGTTTCCCGCAATATGCAACTTGCTCTTATCAAAACTTATGCGGCGGTTCCCGCTCCCAAACTGGTCATTGCCGTGGGCGCCTGCGCCATTTCCGGCGGTCCGTATACCGGTCATCCGGAAGTATTAAACGGCGCCGACTCTCAGCTGCCCGTTGATTTATACATTCCCGGCTGCCCTCCCCACCCCTTAACAATTCTCGACGGAATTCTCAGGCTTTTAGGCAGGCTGTAATAACTAAGCTCCGTAATTTTTCTGTTTTACTGCAAATTGGCATAAGGATTTTTACTGGCTTTTACGTCTGGCCTCTTCACGCTCCTGGAGATCTCTCCAGACTTCGGCAACAGCTTCCTCCGTCTCCACGACAGTCCCCCGGTTATCAATGATAATATCGGCCAGCCTGATTTTTTCCCCAATGGGTATTTGACTCTTCAATCGTTTTTCCGCTTCCTCATGCGAAAGGCGGCTGCGCGCCATGAGACGGCGGATCTGTTCTTCAGGCGGAATCAGGATAAGCAAAGTCAGATCAAAATAATGCTGCAGATTTTCTTCGTACAAGAGAGGAACATCGGACAACACCACGGCATGTAAATCGGCCTTTCGTATCGCTTTCAGACGGGTGTGCCATTCTTTGAATATATAAGGATGAACAATATCACTGAGCGTTTTCAGTTTCTTTTTATCATCAAAAACAATCCGGCCTAATTTGTTGCGATCTATTTTTTTATTTGCCGCGAGAATTTCCGCGCCGAAAGTCCGGACAATTTCCCGCCAGGCAGGTTTTTCCGGCTCGCAGACTTCGTGAGCCAGCTTATCGAAATCGATCAGATGAGCCCCCCGCCCGACCAGCATCTTCGCTACAGTTGATTTTCCGCAGGCAATGCCGCCTGTCAATCCCACGTTCAGCATGATTTGACGTTCAAATTATAGATGAAGCGCAAGCCATCCAGCGTAAGCATTTCTTCAACCTTATCGATGCTCTTCGCCTCCGGCGCCACAACTTTGGCCAGTCCTCCGGTTGCGATGACGAGTGGATCTGTTTTTACTTCGGCTTTCATCCTTCCGACAATGCCGTCCACGAGCCCCGCATAACCAAACATAATGCCCGCCTGCATCGCGCTTATCGTATCCTTGGTAATGATTGTTTTCGGTCTGGCAAACTCGACTCTGGGCAGTTTTGCCGCCCGTTTGAAAAGCGCTTCACTGGAAATCACTATGCCCGGAGAGATGCAGCCGCCCATGTATTCGCCTTTTTTGGAAATATAATCAAAGGTAGTGGCTGTTCCGAAATCGACGACGATTGAATCCCGCCGGTATTTATCATAAGCGGCGACGGCATTCACTATTCTGTCGGCACCGACTTCTTTGGGATTATCATAGAAAATCGGCATTCCTGTTTTAATCCCCGGCCCCACAATCAGCGGCTTCAGATTAAAATACTTGACGCACAGCGGCTCCAGAATATTGAGCATCGGCGGCACTACACAGGAGATGATGATGCCGGTGACCGCTTTTATTTCTTTGGTTTTCATCCGGCTCGACTGATACAGATTAAAAATAAGCATACCATATTCATCGACGGTATGATCAATGACCGTACGAATGCGCCAGTCATGAATCAACTGTTCGCCGTCATATAAACCCAAAACCGTGTTGGTATTACCGACATCAATTACCAGCAGCATATTTACCACTCCTTTATTCTTTGCAAAATAATTATCCGTTCCCTTTTATTACTGTTGCGTCTCCCGCCGATACTTTCAATCTTTCGTTATTTCCTGTAATAATTATGAGAGCACCGTCTTCATCAATATCATGGGCCTTCCCGCATATCCTTTCCTTCAGAAACATGACCTGGACGTCTTTCCCGATCATCGGCGTAAGTTCAAGCCACTTTTCTTTAATAATGCCAAAGCCGTTTTGCAATAGTTTTTTATACCATTTTGCCAGATTTTCATACAGGTTAATTATTAAATCCAGGCGCGATATTTCCTTCCCCATCTCCAGGGAAAGCGAAGTGGCGATGTTTTTCACTTCGCCGGGAAACTCGTTTTTCCCGATGTTCACATTGATTCCGATGCCCACCACGATAAAATCAACGTCTTTTACTGCAGTTTTCATCTGCGCCAGGATTCCGCAAATTTTTTTCCCGGCAATCAGTACATCATTCGGCCATTTAAGCTCCACCCTGCCCGGGCAATAGAGTTCCAGAAGTTCAGCCACGGCCACCCCGACGACAAGTGAAATCTGCGGCGCCGCCGCCGGTTTCAGAGGCGGACGCAGGATAACGGATGTATAAATATTGGCACCGGCCGGCGAATGCCATATCCGGGACATTCTCCCTTTACCCCTGCTCTGGCTATCGGCGATAACAACCGTACCGTCGGGAGCGCCGGCGGCAGCCAGACGATAGGCCTCATCGTTGGTCGAACCTGTTTCCGGATAATAATAAACCTTATGACCGATTGCTTTTCCGGCAAGATTGCTTCTCAGTAATTCTTCGTTCCAATCCATAT
>MVRV01000185.1 GCA_002068015.1 Smithella sp. PtaU1.Bin162 | reverse complement strand
CTATTAAAAGCAATATGTTATTGAATTTCATTGGGAATGCCTTTTATGGAAATTTGGTTGATTTTCCAAACCATAAAAAGCTTAAGGACTAATTATCAGGAAACGTTCTGCTCAAAAAAACCGATGCCCAATGTTTTATCTGTACATTTCTAGATCAATTTACATGCCAAGATAAAAAGCTGGTAGCTTGATATATTTAATATTTAATAAAATTAGTATATTGTATATCATTTAAGTTTCGTGCTGTTCCAAAACACTCTCTGCTCTAAGCTTAAAATCGATTCATTGTCGAATCAATACATCATTATTTGATCAATAAATGATTCTAAAAAAAGAAAATGATTTACTAGTGAATCAAAAGAAGGTAATATCAAATCACTTTTATCAAGGAGCATTATTGTGAATTCCATCATTATCGATAATCTTAAAAAACAAGTCGACGATTTCTATAGCGATACAGGCTACCAGAAAATGAATATCAAGGTCAGGGACTACATGTACTCTAATCCCTTTGTGCTCAAAACCGACGCCAGATTGAAAGACGCGATAGATTTAATCATTAGAAATTCCCTGGATGCAGTACCGATTGTCGACGACTATGACAACGTTGTCGGTATAATCACTAAAACTCTGGCCCTGAGAGAGGTAAACAGAAGCGGCGATATCAATAAAAGCGTAAAAGACGTGATGCGGACAAACCCGGCCACGACCACACCGGACGAAGACAGCCTTAATTTACTGAGAATTCCCATAGGGAGCATACCAGTTGTGGAAAACGGTCATCTCACCGGCATAGTCAACCTCTCCGACACTATCCGGGCATGCTTCAGTTCCATTCTCCTGCTGCAGGAAGAGTTGAAAACAATTATCAATTCAGCCTACAGCGGAATTATAACAACCGACAATAACAACTATATTCGCTTCATTAATCCCGCTGCGGAAAAAATATTAAATGTAACGAATAAAGAACTGATGGGCAAACTGATTGCGGACTTTTTCCCCGACTTAAAAATGCAGGAAGTAACAAACACCGGAAAAACCGTATTCAGTAAAAAACTTTTTTTCCGTAACAGAATTCTCATCGCCAACATCAGCCAGTTGAGAAATAAAGAACAGATCATCGGAGCAGTCGCCCTCTTCCAGGACATTTCCGATCTGGAAAACATATCGGAAGAATTAAAGTACACCAAGGAATTAAAAAACGAAGTGGATGCCATTATCGAATCTTCTTTCGACGGGATATACCTCACCAACACCTTCGGAAAAATATTACGCGTCAATAACGCCTTCACCCGGATAACGGGAATAAGCAAGGAAGAACTGATCTACAAAACAATCGCCGAGCTTGTCGATATCGGTATATTCCTGCAGCCGCTGCCGCTCGACGATATACTAAAAGGCAAGCCGGTCACGACATTTCAGGAAGTCCGCACGGGAAAATCAATCCTGGTAACCAGCAATCCGATATTTGACAACAGAAATGACGTGGTTCGAATCGTTCATAATGTCCGGGATATAACGGAGCTCAACAATCTCAAAGATCAACTGGAAAAAGCGGAAAGTTTAAGCCAGCATTATCGGGACCAGCTCGAAATAATAAAATTACCCAGTAAATATGTAGCCAAATCAAACAAATCCAAAGCACTTATTGACCTCATCATGAGACTCAGCAAAATCGACGCGACCGTTCTGCTTCTGGGTGAATCCGGCGTCGGCAAGGATGTTGTCGCCGAAATGCTTCATGAAAACAGTCCGCGGAAAGATAAATTGCTGATCACCGTCAATTGTGCAGCCATACCGGATAATCTGCTGGAATCAGAACTGTTCGGTTACGAACCGGGAGCATTCACGGGAGCAAGCAAGAAAGGAAAAATAGGGGCATTTGAACTGGCCAACGGAAGCACTTTATTCCTGGATGAAATAGGAGAAATGCCGTTGAATCTGCAATCAAAAATTCTGCGGGTACTGCAAAAGAAAGAAATAACAAAAGTCGGCGGCCAGGCAACGATCAAACTGGATGTGCGTATTCTTGCCGCAACAAACCGCGATTTGGAAGCAATGGTCGCGGACAATTCGTTCCGGGGAGATCTTTATTACCGGCTGAGCGTAGTGCCCGTGGTTGTTCCCCCCCTGCGGGAAAGAAAAGAAGAAATACCGGATCTGGTTTTTCATTTTGTGCAGATGTTCAACAACAAATACGGTTTTAACAAACATTTCGACGACCGGGTGATTTATGAATTTTTGGATTATGACTGGCCGGGAAACATCCGGGAGCTGGAAAATGTCATCGAGCGCTGCATGATAACATCGGCCGACAACATCATCCATAATGCTGATTTTTTGAGCCGGCGTATCAAATCTTCCGGCAATGAGCCCGGACCTCCCGCGGTGCCTCCTGATTTTAATTATAAATATGCCTTGGAAAATTTCGAAAAAGAAATGATTACCAATGCCCTGGCCCGATTCGGCACAACACGGAAAGCCGCCGCAGAACTGGGGATAAGCCAACCCACAATTGTCCGCAAAGCTGCCAAATATAAGATCAAAATGAGGGAATAGGAAGTGCTGATCCGAACTCCTGCGACCAGGAGTTCGTTCACCATTTTACAACTGTTTTATTTTATTTCCGCATGATAGCTTTGCAGGGATTTGGCCCGGCCATGACCGTGGCTGAAGGCGGCAATTCCCTTGGCTGCCGCCACTGCCGCCGCTATTGTCGTTATATAGGGAATCTTATACTTAATGGCTGCTTTCCGGATATAGGAATCGTCGTATTTACCGAGCCTGCCAACCGGCGTATTGATTACCAGCTGAATCTCTCCGTTTTTAACGGCGTCGACAATGTTGGGCCGTCCTTCGTGCATCTTTAAAATACGTTCGGAAACAATACCCTGACTTACCAGAAATTTATGCGTCCCTTCCGATGCCAGAATTTTGAAGCCCATTTTTTCGAAAGCGCGCGCCACTTCCAGCACACCGCTCTTGTCCTTTTCTTCGACGGTAATCAACACCGCACCCTTGGCGGGAAGGATTTGCCCCGTTGCTTCTTCCGCCTTGTAATAAGCAAGCCCGAAGGAATCGGCAAGACCAAGAACTTCACCGGTAGAACGCATTTCGGGGCCCAGAACCGGATCAACTTCCGGATACATATTAAAGGGGAATACGGCTTCCTTCACACCGAAATGATGGAACGATTTTCTCTTCAGATTCAGGTCGGCAAGTTTCCGTCCCAGCATCACCTGAGTGGCGAGCCGCGCCATGGAAATATTGCAGACCTTGGAAACGAGCGGTACCGTGCGGGAGGCGCGGGGATTGGCTTCCAGAATATAAACGACGTCGCCGGCGATGGCATACTGAATATTCATTAGACCGATCACACCGAATTCAACGGCTATCTTTTTCGTATATTCATTGATCGTATCAATATGCCGGGCGGAAATACTGATCGGCGGAATAACACAGGCGGAATCGCCGGAGTGAATACCGGCCAGTTCAATATGTTCCATAACGGCGG
>MVRV01000184.1 GCA_002068015.1 Smithella sp. PtaU1.Bin162 | reverse complement strand
GTTCGCAATATAGTGAGCAGTTGTTTTAAAGGATTTAATCCGGCAATACATAAAATTATCCTGATCAATCCCAATGCCAGTGAATTGCTTATTCAGAGACGCTGGCCGCCCCAATATTATGTTGATCTGATCAAAAAAATACTGGATGCCTGCGCAAGCGCCGTCATTCTGATAACCGGCGATCCGCGGGAAAGAGAAGAAGCCGAAGAGATTAAAAACCAGATTCCATCGGAACGTCTGATTAATTTTGCCGGAAAGGTAACGTTTGCCGAGCTGCCGCTGCTTTACAGCATTTCCGAATTCATGGTTACCAATGATTCCGGTCCGGGACATTTTTCCGCAGTGACCGGTATGCAGTCTTTTGTTATTTTCGGTCCGGAAACGCCGGCGCTTTACGGATCATTAGGTAAATCAACTCCCATTTATGCAGGGCTTGCCTGTTCTCCGTGTGTCAGTGCCGCCAACCATCGTAAAACTGCCTGCAAGGATAATGTCTGCCTGCAGATCATCAGACCGGAGCATGTATTTGAGATAATCAAGCCGAACTTAGAGAGAATTAATGCCCAGGGATAAAAATCATGTCTTAATATTGATTGGGTGTTTCACTTTAATCCGTCTTATTGTTGCGCCTTTTTTCGGATTGGGTGTGGATGAGGCTCATTACGTCTTATACGCAAAATATCTGGATTTAAGCTATGTGGATCATCCGCCGCTTACCGGTTGGGTTCACGCTCCCTTTTTTTATTTTTTCGGCACAAATGAATTTCTGGTACGTCTTCCGGCAATCTTGATATTTGCGGCAACCTCTTATTGCGCTTATGTTTTCATGATGCGCATAACGGGATCAGTCAACGCATCTGTTGTTTCCGTACTGGCGTTGAATTGTTCATTTATGCTTAATGCTCTGGGAATAATGCTGCTTCCCGATTCGCTTTTGCTGTTGCTGGTTTTTATTCTGATTTTCATCTGTGAAAGAATCGCCCGGGAAAACAAAATGCGGGATTATCTGTTTCTAGGAGTTATCCTGGGATTCATGGGACTTGCCAAATATACATCCATACTGCTCGTACCACCTTTAATAATATTTTTACTCATGAAAAAAAAATACGATGTTATTTTTTCTTTCCGGATGCTGGCGGCTGTTCTCATCGCGTTTATCATAATTATTCCTGTTCTATACTGGAACTATACTCATGAATTTATCAGTTTCCGCTATCAAAGCGGGCATGTATTGGGGACACTGACGGCCAGCATTTCCAATTTTTTAGGATCAATTGCCGCTCAATTCGGTGCCTACAGCCCATTTTTATTTATCATAGCTTTCTATGGTTTTTTTAAATCAATACGTTCCGGAAACGATTATCTCCGGCTGGCTGTTTTTTTTGCCGGTACAATAATGCTGTTTTTCCTTTTGACTTCATTATCCGAGCGAACTCTGCCGCATTGGCCCGGTATTTTTTATCTGCTGTTTATACCGGTAGGGACTTATTATTTATTGGAATCAGTACAGAGATGGAAAAGAAACTTCCTCTATTTTTCTCTTGGCTTCAGTTTGATTCTGACGTTATTTGCCTATACGGAACTTGTCTGCAAATTCCTGCCTTTTCCCGATTATAAATCGCCTTTCCGCGATATATACGGATTTAAGGTAATTACAGGTAAGGCAGATGAAATAGTGAAAGGAGATTCGTCGGGAGCGCCGAAAGCTCTGGCCGTCTCCAACTGGACGATGGGCAGCAGGGTCATGTATTACAGTCTGCCGTACGGCAGAGAGGTCTTTGTTGTCGATGATCGCAGGGATCAATTTGATGTCTGGCAGAAAAACGAGCCATTCGGCTACGATCTTCTTTTTCTCAATACCCACTTCCATGAATTGAATATTGCAAAACATGTGCGTTGCGATCGTGTAGATGACGTCCGGAAAATGGATCTGATTCTGAACGGATCAAAGGTAGATACGGTTGAATATGTCTGGTGCCGCAATTATCAGGGGGTAAAAAGGTGAAGAAAAGCCGGATTGTTGCACTGATTGTTATTATATCGTTTTTCTTCACGGCTTTCCTGTCATATAATTTCTGGGATATTTCACTTGCCTGTTACTTTAAAGGATTGAGTCAATCTATTTTAAATATTGCAGAGACCGTTACAATTGCCGGCGAATCAAAGTGGTATTTTGTTGTATTTATTCCCGCTTATCTGATTTTACGTTTTGTTTTAAAAAATCAAGGATGGTCAAGGAAGATTTTTTTTCTTTTGGTATCCATATCTGCCTCAGGATTGATTAATCTGCTGATTAAATGGCTTGCCGGCAGGCACCGGCCGGTGGATTTTTTTAATAAAGGATTATTCGGTTTTGATTATTTCGGCGGGCTGGTATACGAAACAACATCATTTCCCTCGGGACACGCCGTTACTGCTTTTACCCTGGCTACTGCCATTACTGTTTTGTTTCCCCGCTGGCGTATCCTTGCATTTGCCGCCGCGACAGCGATAGGAATGAGCCGTATAATGCTTACTTCGCATTATTTAAGTGACGTGTTGATCGGTGCTGCCTGCGGAATAATATATGCACTTACGGTCAAATATATCTTTGACCGCTATAATATCGAACTGGTTCAAAAGTAAGGATTACGGAATGCAAAAAAGATACATCTTATTTCTGATACCTTTCATTCTGTATATCGGATTGCTTTCCGTTCTGCCGCAGATGGAGCCGGATGAGTCCCGATACAGTTTGATTGCTGCAGCTATGAATGAATCCGGTAATTATGTAACCCCGCACATTAAAAATACCGTCTATCTGGAAAAGCCGCCGCTTGTTTCCTGGGTTACGGCAGGGTTCTTTAAAATATTCGGTGAAAATGATTTTTCCGCCCGCTTGTTTGCAGCCCTTTGCGCCTGGGGTTGTATCCTGCTTGTCTATTTCATCGGCAAATATTTCCGTGATGAAAAAACGGGGGTTTATGCCGCCGCAATCCTGACAGTCTCGAGTTTTCATTTTGTGCTGGGTCGCATTAATATTCTGGATATGCCGTTAACTTTCTTCATTTGTTTGGCCGTCTGGCTGGGGTATCTGGCTTTAAATGAGCAAAAAAAATATCTGTTTTATTTATTTTATTTTGTCTGTGCTTTAACTTTTTTAATCAAGGGTCTTATCGGAGTCGTATTTCCTTTTGCCATTATAATTATCTGGCTTATCTGGATTGGCCGGTGGCGGAATATTTTACAGCTGTTTTCACCTGTAGGAATCTTGATTTTTTTAGCTGTTGTTTGCCCGTGGATTATTCTGGCACAAAAAGAAAATCCCGATTTCCTCTGGTTTTTCTTTGTCCGGGAGCATTTTCTCCGTTTCACAACGAAAATGCATGGCAAGACGGAACCGTTTTACTATTATCTGCCGATTATCATTGCGGGGACCATCCCCTGGTCTGTTTATCTGATTAAAGCCTGTAAAATAAAATTATTAAAAAATTTTCTCTTCGGTAATGATGAAAATAGGTTACTTATTGTCTGGTTTCTGTTTCTTTTTCTGTTTTACACGATGTCTTCTTCCAAGCTGGCGACTTACATTGCACCGCTATTCCTGCCTTTGGCGCTTTTTGCCGGTTGCATTCTGAAAAAGTATGAAGAAAACACTCCAGCGGAAGCTTCGCAGGCAAAGAAGGTGATTTTTCGTGCTGCAGTAATAATTCAATCGCTGCTGATGATTGCAGCTTTGTTTCTGCCTCCGGTATTGCAAAAATATTCCGATGCGGAAAAAGGTCTGGTGATTATGATCTCCGGTAACTGGTGGTTGTATATCATTTTGCCGGTAATTGCTTTAATTGCGATGACGTTTCTGCCTGATTTGATTTTTCGTAAATTTCGCAAGGGTTGGGTTTTCAGCATTTATGCGCTTTGTGCGTTATTTCTCGGCAGTTTGCTTTTTCCTCTTAATGACTTTCTGGCTCCATACCGCAGCGCTAAAGTCGTCCGGGAGGCGATTGCCCTGAATGTTCCGCAAGGTCAGGATTTATATCAATACCGGATCAATTTTTACGGAATTGATTTTTATAATAAAATCCGGACGCCGATTGTCGAGGATTTCGGCGAGTTATCCGAAGGAATAGTCAAGCTTGCACCGGAAGAAAAAAAGCGCTATTTTCTATCCGTCCCGGAATTTTTTGAATTGGGTGCACAGAAAAAAGATATCTACTGCATTACACAGCATAAAAACAGATTGCAGGAAATCACGGCAAAGATGTCTAAAACGGATTTGCTCTGGGACAACGGTGCTTTTTATCTTTTGCACATCAGAAATTAATATTTTATATTATTTCTATAAATGTTACGGAAATCCGGAACTGGAAAGAGAGACGACAATTGAAAATAAGAAATGAGTTTTTACCGTTCAGCCGCCCTTCTATAGGAGAGACGGAAATTAATAAAGTAGTTTCCTGCTTGAAATCAGGCTGGATTACAACGGGAGCTCTCGCCGGGGAGTTGGAAGATAAATTCTGTACGTTGACTTCAGCGAGCCGGGCCATAGCTCTGAATTCCGCCACAGCAGGGATGCACCTTGCATTATCGGCAATGGATATCAGTGCCGGAGATGAAATCATAACACCGTCTCTTACTTTTGCCTCCACTGTGAACATGATCGCTTTGCGCGGGGCGATTCCGGTCTTTGTTGATATTGATTACGGTACTTTGAACATAAATCCGGGATTAATCGAAGAGAAAATAACATCCAGAACAAAAGCGATAATTCCCGTGCATTTTGCCGGAGCACCTGCCGATATGGAACAAATAAACAAACTGGCTGCAAAGTATAATCTGACTGTCATTGAAGATGCCGCCCATGCCATAGGAACTTATTATAAGGGAGTTCATGCAGGTGGATTCGGTAATATTGCCATATTTTCATTTCATCCCATTAAAAATATTACAACCGGTGAGGGAGGGATGATCACAATTAATGATACTCTTCTGGAGAAAAAGATACGCCTTTTGAGATTTCATGGAATTGAGCGTGATGCCTGGAAAAGATACGGCAGGGGGGGTAATCCGACCTATGACATAGCAGCCCCCGGTTATAAATATAATCTGCCGGATCTGCTTGCGGCTTTGGGACTGGCTCAACTGGAGCGCTTACAGGAACTCAATCTGCGGCGTTCCCATCTGGCCGGATTGTATCAAAACGGGCTGAAAGATATACGGGGGATTGATTTGCCGGAGGTTCCGGTCTATGATCATGCTCATTCCTGGCATTTATTTATTATCAAAGTGGTGGCGATTAAACGAGATGAGTTTATGCAGCGGCTGGCCGAATACAACATAGGGTATGGCCTGCATTTTCCACCGGCTCATTTATTGAAGTATGTTCAGGAAAAGTATGCAGGAAATATTGGTAATTTAGCGGAAACGGAGAGAGCCGCCGACCAGATAATATCCCTGCCTTTATTTCCCGATATGCAGGATGCCGATATCGAATATGTATGCGACGCAATAAAGGAGATACTACATCATGGCCGATAATGTCCAGATAACCGTTGTCATTCCTGTTTATAATGAAGAGAAAAATCTCACGGTGTTGTATGACCGGCTTGTGCCTGTAATGCAGGGATTAGGGAAGAGCTATGAAATAATATTTATCGATGACGGCAGTCTCGATAATTCTCTGGTTATTTTAAAAAAGTTTGCCGCGGAAGAACAAATAAAAGTTGTGGAATTGACCAGAAATTACGGTCAGCACGCTGCTATTATGGCCGGTTTTTCAGTAAGCTGCGGCAAAATTATCATTACAATGGATGCTGATTTGCAAAATCCGCCGGAAGAAATACCGGAGCTCATCCGCGTGATGGAAGAGGGTAATTATGATGTCGTCGGAACAATCCGCAAAGGCAGGCGGGATTCCTTCTTCCGCATTTTTCCTTCAAAAATAATCAATATCGTCGCCAGAAAAATTACCGGAGTAAAAATGCATGACTGGGGATGTATGCTGCGGGCTTACCGCCGCAAGGTGGTGGAAAGAATGATTTCCTGTCATGAACACGCTACTTTCATACCAGCTCTTGCTACGGTATTCGGTAAGCGTATTACGGAAATAGAAGTAGAACATGAGGAAAGACATGGAGGAAAATCAAACTATCCTTTGCGGAAATTAATTAATCTGCAATTTGATCTCGTTGCTTCTTTTTCCGATTTTCCAATCAAACTGATCATGTATGGCGGGATTTTCCTGTCACTGTTGGGAGTCTGTTTTGGTATCGTACTTGCCGTTGCCCGTCTGGCTTACGGTGCCGTCTGGGCGGCGGAAGGAGTGTTTACGCTGTTTGCCATTTTATTTGTATTTGTCGGCTTGCAGTTTTTTGCTTTAGGAGTGCTAGGCGAATATATCGGCAGGATATACATGGAAGTGCGCAAGCGTCCGGAGTATGTAATCGAAGATGTTCATTCCGAAAAAGGAAAAGAATAATATTGAAAACGATTGTTTTTGCCTATCACAATATGGGTATTGCGGGCTTGGAAGCGTTGGCCGGTCAGGGTTACGATATTGCCGCCGTATTTACCCACGAAGATGATCTCCGCGAAAATTGCTGGTTTGGGTCGGTAAAAGAATGGGCAAGGCAAAGAAATTTACCAGTATATACACCGGAAGAAATTAACTCCAGTTGCTGGGTTGAGAAAATTAAAGAATTCAATCCGGATATAATATTTTCCTTCTATTACCGCAAAATGATTGCCGGTGAAATTCTGGCAATTCCCCGAGCAGGTGCTTTTAATTTGCATGGCTCGCTGTTACCTCATTACCGGGGACGTTGTCCGGTTAACTGGGTTTTAATAAACGGCGAAGAAAAAACCGGTGTTACGTTGCATTTTATGATCGATAAGCCGGATGCCGGTGATATCGTAGGTCAAAAGGAAGTGGCAATTGATTTTACGGATACGGCAAAAACTTTGTATGGTAAATTATGTCTTGCAGCGACATCATTGCTTGATGATTTGTTACCGGAAATAAAAAAAGGTAAAATAGCCAGGCGGAAACAAAACTTGTCGGAAGGCAGTTATTACGGCGGCAGAAAACCGGAAGATGGGCGCATCGACTGGAGTAAACCTGCAAGCGAAATATACAACCTGATCCGCGCAGTCACGGATCCGTACCCCGGCGCATTTGCCCTTCCGGAGAATAATGAAAAAATGATTATCTGGCAGGCAACTCCTGAGGAAAATGCCGAGACCGGAATTCCGGGGAGTATAAATATCAGGCAGGAAGAAGTCCTTGTTAAAACCGGTAAAAATGCTATAAAACTCCTGGACATTGAAGTGGCGGAAAAGCGTATTAAAGGTGGCATTAAAATCGGCAATTATTTCAGAGACGGAAAGGTAACCAGGTTAAAATGAAAATATTGATACTCGGTGTAAATGGTTTTATCGGACACCATCTGATTAACAGAATACTGGAAGAAAAAAAAGACTGGACTGTTTACGGAATGGATTTAGGGTCGGATCGTCTTGGCAAAACGCTTGATAACCCCCGGTTTCATTTCATGGAAGGCGATATTGCGATCAATAAGGAGTGGATTGAACTGCAAATCAAAAAATGTGACGTTGTTATACCGCTTGTGGCCATTGCTACTCCCAAACTTTATGTGGAAGATCCGATAGCCGTTTATAATCTTGATTTCGAAATGAATGTCAATGTTATCAAGCAATGCGTGAAATACCATAAGCGGGTCGTATTTCCGTCGACATCGGAAGTATACGGCGCCTGCGCTGATCCGGAATTTAAAGAAGATGAAAGCTTCCTGGTTGTAGGGCCGATTAATAAGGAACGCTGGATTTATTCCTGCTGCAAACAACTTCTGGATCGTGTAATCTATGGGTATGGAACACGCGGTCACCTGGAATTTACTCTTTTCCGGCCGTTTAACTGGATCGGTCCCAAACTCGATTCTCTATATGCGGCCAAAGAAGGAAGCTCACGTGTAGTTACCCAGTTTATTGCCGAATTGCTTATGAAGCGGCCGATCAACCTTGTTGACGGTGGTATGCAGAAGAGATGCTTCACCTACGTCGATGACGGTATCGCCGCACTGCTGAAAATCCTGGAAAACAATGACGATGTCTGCAAAAATCAGATTATTAATATCGGTAATCCGGATAATGAATGCTCGGTCAAGGAACTGGCCGGGATATTAAAAAGATTGTTCAGAGAACATCCGGATCATAAAAACGACCGGAGTTATTCCGAAATTGTGGATATATCGGCGGACAGCTATTACGGGAAAGGATATCAGGATATCTATACCCGCAAACCCAGTATTGAAAAGGCCCGCAAACTTTTAGACTGGGAACCTCAAACAGGGCTGGAAGAATCGCTGCGATTGACTCTTAATTCTTTTTTGGAAGAAAACAAAAAAGTGAGCATTTAATGCTTCAGTTACATTATTTCCTTTTCAGCGCCGGAATTAATAAATGGGAATGCTCGGTTTAAAAATTGATGTTGATACTTACTGGGGTATGAAAGAAGGTGTGCCCCGTCTTTTGCAGACATTGAAGGAATTCAATCTTAAAGGCACTTTTTTCCTGAGTATCGGCCCGGACAACTCCGGACGCGCTGTCCTTCAACTGATCAAGAATCCCCTGTTTCTCAAAAAAATGATGCGGACGAATGCCGTAGGCCTCTATGGCATAAGAACCGCTCTATATGGAACGCTGCTTCCTGCGCCGATGATTGCACTGTCCTTCCCGGATATTGTTGAAAATATAATCACCGCAGGACATGAAATTCAGTTTCATGCCTGGGATCACCGGCGCTGGCAGGACGAATTGCCGGAAAAACCGGAAAGCTGGATCCGTCAGTGGTTCAGCGATGGTATTGCCGGATTTGAAAAACTGACCGGGAAAAAACCAACAGCCTTCGGTGCACCTTCCTGGAGAATTGACGATCGAGTGCTGGCGGTTATTCGGGATTATAAGTTTGCTTACGTAAGCTGTACGCGGGCAAAAGCACCGTTTATTCATGAAACCGCCTCTGTTTTAGAAATCCCTTCCGATCTGCCTTGTTTTGAAGAATTGGCGGCAGGAAATGGTGTGACCGTAATCACCGATCGAATTAAAGCAAGTGGCATCCACGTTCTGCCCGTTCATGCCGAAGTGGAAGGCGGTATTTTCAATGATATGTTCAAAAATCTTCTGCAAAATGTCCTTGATCTGGGTATTGCCATAGGTCCTTTGATGGAAATCAAAAACAAACTGATGCTAAAAGATATTGCTGTGCGGAAATACAAAATGGAATTACTTTCCGGCCGCCATTCGGAATGTGCCGTTTAAATCAATGACATTCGCTGGAAACGAATGCAATGAGTGAAAATATAATTCCGGGTATTAAGCATTATTATTAATCCAATCTTTTCCTCCCAGTATTCGTGCTACCAGCATACTGGTAACATTATCACCGGTGGCGTTTACCATTGTCGCCGGAGCATCAACAAGCGTTCCAATCATCGTGATAATAGGGAACGCCTCCGGGGGAAAGCCGTACAGGGAAATTATCAGCAATTCACCGATTGTACCGCCTCCGGGTATGCCGCTCACCACAAGGCCGGTCAGAAGAGCAATTCCCAGGGCGGTGAGAATCGTGCCCGCACCGGTAAAATCCATTTGAAACAGGCCGAATAAAAAAGCGATTTTTAAGACAGCGGCAAGGCACGAGCCTTCCATGTGTATTGTTGCTCCAATGGGAATGATTACCTCACTGATGTCTTTAGGTACCCCTGTTTTATTCGCGGCGGCGAGATTTGCCGGAATCGTTGCCATGCTGCTTCCGGTGGCCAGAGAAGTTAAGGCGGGTGGAATGATATTGATCCAGAACCTGCGTACTCCCGTTCTTTGACCGGCAATAAAAGCGTAAAGAGTAAAAGCGATAAAAAAATATAAAATGGCTGTCGGATAATAAAGGATCATCGCTCGCAGGTAAGAACCAAGCAATTCCGGACCGAACACGCCGACCAGATAGGCAAAATATGCGCAAAGGCCGATAGGTGCATAATACATAATAAAGGAAATGAGCTTCATCATAACATCGCTTGCGGAAGCCAGGAACCTGGAAAAGGCTTTCCCACGTTCCCCGACGACTGAAGTGGCGAGCCCCGTAAGAATGGCGAAAATAATCAGAGCCAGCATATTCTTCTTGGAGAGCAATTCCGAAAAATCGGTAACGGTAAAGGCCTTGATGATTTGTTCAGAAGTTTTGAATTGTTCGGCAGAAACCACCGGCAAAAGGTTAATACTTACTCCCACTGCAGGCGGGTAGAGCAAAACACCGATAATCATGGTAATGGACGCGATAAGACCGGTAACAATAAAAACAAGCATCATCGCCGACATAATTTTACCCAAACGCCTGATGTTGGTCATGGAAGCTACGGCAGAAGACAGGGAAAAGAACACCAGAGGAGTAATTGCCGTAAAAAGGAGATTGAGGAAAACATCTCCGAAAGGTTTAAAAATTACAGCCTCTTTTTTAAAAATAATCCCCAGAAATGATCCGATTAGGATCGATATGATAAGAATAATCGAAAATCCGTAAGAACTGACAAAGCCCGGTGTTTTGATTTTCATGTTATCTAATCAATCGCGAAATCAAAATAGGTGGCGGGATATGGTTCATTATTCAGTGTGTAGTGCCACCACTCTTTTTCAAAATTTCTGAAGCCGTGTTTTTCCATGAGCGATTTCAGCATCATCCTGTTTAGCCGTTGCTGGAAGGCGATGTTTTTATTTTCGGTATGGGAAAGTTCATGAAAACAGTCAAAGCCGGTTCCCATATCAATACTGTTGTCTCCGAAACGTTTTTCCAAGGGCAGATAACAGGCGGATAATTTTTGCCCCGGGATATATTGTTCCTGCCGGGGAACAGGCAAAGGAACAATCGTCAGATCAACCGTACTGCCGCGGCTGTGGCCGGATTTACTGTCGATGTAACCATCTCGAAATAAATTTCTTTTATCGATGGTCGGGTAAAATTCTTCTTTTGTTTTTGTGTTTTCAATTTCTTTTGCCCATTGCACAAAATGATCCACCGCCTGCTGCGGACGATAACAATCGTAAATTTTCAAAGTAAATGAAAATTTACGCAAATCCTGCTGAACTTTGGCGAGCGCCTGGGCCGCTTCTTTTGTAAGAAGGCATTTTCCGGAGTTGTAGCCGTTAACTTTTTCTCCCAGGAAATTATGTGGCCCGAAATAGCGGATATCAAGCTCGATGTCCGGAATAACATCCTGAATATCAACAAAACTATCGGGTCTTTTTTCAGCGGCGGAGGAAGGAATTGCAAATTGCAGAGAGCACATCAGGGCAAAAAGAAAAACGCTGAAGATAATTTTAATTTTCATTGTATAAGCCTTTCTATTGTGGATTCTGTTCCCATGATGATGAGAGGCAATTTTTCGGGATCGAGCCAGCCGAGGATTTTGACAACATTATCTTCGGATGTTGCTACACATCCTGATGTAGAACTTCCGTCACCTTTCCAGACATGGAGAAAAATAGCGCTGCCATGACCTGGAATGACCGGGTTGGTATTGTATTCAATAACGAGTCCGTATTTATAAAGGTCGTCATCCCGTTTCATATTTTCGTAGGAGTTTGCTTTTGTATTGCTTTTTTTTACCCAGCGGTTGTAATCAGCGGCATTTACATCATCAACCCACAAGTCGTCAGGCAATGCCTGTCGGTAAGGCATTTTTGTCCGGATTGCTTCATCGTAGCCAAAAGCCGTTTCCAGAGGAAAAATACCGGAAGGCGATTTACCGTCTCCCTCGCGTTTTTCAGCAGGTTCGGCAAAACCGTTTCTGCCGATTACACCGCCGAACGATTCTGTAAATTTTCTCCATTGACCATCCTTTTTTTCCAGAGAGTATATTATTATGGCGGAAGATGAAGCGCAATTATTGGTAGCCAGTAAGGCCTGAGAAGATCCGCTGATTTTAAAGGAATTCATAATTGTGGTGACATCAGTTACGCGAGTAGCAGGTGCACACGATAATATAAACAGAACAAAGGATAGCAGAAAAATTAATGGCATTGATCTGATTGAAAAATATTTTTTACTTCTCATGGAGAGGTCACTTCTTTTTTTGCTAACTTAATTGAAAGCAGCCGTTTTTTCAATATAAATATTGAATTATATGATATAATGACAAAAATTTAATTATTATAAAATAGTAAATATTCACTATATAAAACGGCAGTTTTCAGCAATCAATCTGTCAAAAAATTTGAGTTACGGAGACAATAAAACTAATTGACACCAAATCCCCATATCGGTATAAATGCTTCGTAAAATAACGAGGAACCGGCGTGAAGAAGTCGCACGCTTTTTTTCGATTTTATTTTTTCCGTAAACATTCCTAATTTTCTTGACATGTGCTTTGTATCTTGCAGCATATCTAGGTGAAAAATGATGGATTGTATTTGTTGGGGCTAATAGTTTATTAAGGAAGGGAATTCATGGCTGTAGAACAAAAAAAGATTAAGAGAATATTAATAGCCAACAGGGGCGAAATAGCTTTACGTATAATTAGAACGGTAAAAGAACTTGGACTGGAGGCAATAGCTGTTTATGAAAAGCCGGATTCGGAATCACCGTATATGCGTTCAGCCGATGATGCCATAATGATTGGAGACCGTCCCCGTAAGGAATATCTGGATATTGAAAAAATAATTTGGGCGGCACGGAAAAGCGGCTCTGATGCTATTCATCCGGGTTATGGTTTTCTTTCGGAGAACGCTGATTTTTCCGCAGCTTGTGAAAAAGCCGGCATTATTTTTATTGGGCCTCCGCCTCAGGTAATCCGTGATATGGGTGATAAAGTAGTCGCCAGAAAAATTATGGAAAAAGCAAAAGTGCCGACAATTCCGGGCACGGAAAACCTTGCTTCCGGTGATACCGGAATAGAACAAGCGAAATTATTTGCCGATAAGCACGGCTATCCGGTAATGCTTAAAGCATCCGCCGGTGGCGGGGGAAGAGGTATCCGCAAGGTAAAAAATGAAGAAGAAATGAAGATTCAGCTGCCACTGGTCAGGGCGGAAACACGTTCCGCTTTTAACGATGACAGAATTTATTTGGAAAAATGTGTCGAGTCTCCGCGCCATATTGAAATACAAATACTTGCCGACCATCACGGCAATGTTATTCATCTTGGTTCGCGGGATTGTTCAATTCAACGCCGCCATCAGAAACTGTTGGAAATAGCTCCGGCCGATTTACCGGCAAATATCCTGGAGGCCATGTATGATGCGGCAATTAAAGGTGCCCGCGAAGTTGGTTACGTTAATGCCGGAACGGTGGAATTTCTGGTTGATTCCCAAACCAATGAATTCTGGTTTATGGAAATGAATACACGCCTGCAGGTGGAACATACGGTTACGGAAGAGCTTACTGGAGTTGATATTGTTCGACAGCAGATCAAGATTGCAGAAGGTGATGTTCTTAATATTCCTCCCGAGCGTGTTCATATGATGGGGAAAGCCGTACAGGTAAGGATCAATGCTGAAGATCCCAAAAACAACTTTATGCCCGAAGGCGGCAAAACTTTGGAAGTTTACCAGTCACCGGGCGGTCCGGGAGTCCGATTGGACGGAGTCGTGTATCAAGGCTATCGCATTCCTACCGATTACGATTCTTTAATGGTTAAAATGACAATCCGTGGTTATGACTGGGAGCAAACCATTGAACGATTAAAACGATCATTAAATAATTTTTTAATCGTCGGGCCGAAAACAACAATACCTTTTTATCTGGCTATTTGCGATGAGCCGGATTTTAAAGCCGGCAAATTTGATACGAGCTATCTTGATACTCATACACAATTATTTAATTATCCCGAACAGGAAAGAGAAGTTGCTAAATTGTCAAAAATAATTGCTGAAATTCACGCCAGAAAAGTGAATCCTTTCGCATATTGACCTATTTAAAATAGTAAAGGTTATTGATTTATGAAAAAAGAGAAAAGCACGGCCATATTTGATGAGCGGGTGACTCCCCGTGAATTAAAAGAAAAAGGTGCAAAGTACATAATAGACAAAATCAGGATGAGTAAAGATTATTTTGTAACTAATACGGAAAGAGACCTTTCTCAATCCGATTTTAAAAACAGAATTATGCCGCACACTCAACTGCTTGTTGCTAAAGAACGCAATGATTCCGGATTTTTTTCTTTGGAAATTTCCGGTGGAGCGTCAGTGCATGTTGATATGATGCGCAAACAGATTAATCCTCTGGAAAAGTTGCATGTTCTTGCGGAAAACATGCCCGATACGTTATTTCAGAACCTTTGTCGCGGCATTAATCTATTCGGCTACCGTCCCTATCCGGACAACGTTATTCGTCTTACGGTAAAATCTTTTGCCCGCTATGTCCATGTTTGGCGTGTATTCGACTTCTTAAACCACATACCAAATATGATCGCGGTTTTTGAGGAAGTTAAAAAAGCCGGTTGTATACTGGAACCGTCAATCTGTTTCTCGACAGGACCTGAGCATACCGATGAATATTATGTAAAAAAAGTTGGAGAAATTCTGGAAGTCACAGGTCATGATATAATCCTTTGTATCAAGAATCACGGCGGTCTGGGAACTCCCCGCCGTATCGGTAAACTGGTTCGGGCAATTTTAGATAAATATCCGGAATTACTTGTTCACTATCATGGCCATAATTCCGATGGCAATGATATAGGCAGAATAATTGAAGCCGTTTTTAACGGTGCGAAAATAATAGATGCCTCTGATCATGCTTTAACCGGCTTTTTTGGTCCTCCCCCGATTATTACCGTGGTAGATACATTGGCGGAATATGGGTATAAGGCCGTTGGCTTGAACAGGCAGGCGGTAATAGATGCATCGAATATACTGCGGCCCGAGAGAGAGTATTACCGGGATTTTGAATCTCAGTTTCTTGGTTTTGATCCGACAGTGCAGATGCACAAACTTCCTGGAGGCGCAACAGGATCAAGCTTTGAACAGGCGGTAAAAGGCGGATTTTTGTCCCGTATGCCGGAGATTTTACAGAAAGAATTACCCAGAGTGCAGATAGAATTGGGGAATTGGTGGAGCGTTACTCCCGGTTCGCAAATACTCTGGACAACGGCGGTAAATAATGTTCTGAAAGGTTCAAGATATAAGAATGCCAGTGATGATTTAAAAAATTTAATGTTAGGAAGATACGGTGAGCTTCCGTTTTATAAACCGGCAGATGATATTTTTAAGGCGGTATTTGGAAATGATTGGAAATATTATGTAGATTGTAACTATTGTTATCAGAAAATAGAAAATATTGATATTGATGTGGAAAAGAAAGTCCTGGAGCGTCGTTTAGGACGGTCGGCTACGGAAGATGAACTTGTTTTATATTTACAACATCCCAATGATGCCGTAAACTTTTTTAAGTTTGAAGCTAAATATGGAAAAACATGGGTCTTGCCTCCCAAGATATGGTTTAGAAAAGGCGGTTTTGGTCTCGGAGAAAAATTTGAGATTACGGATGCTTATGGTACGTTACACGCAATTGAAGTGGGACCGCAGCGGAAAACAAAAACAGGCGATGCCGTAACTTACTTTAATATAGATCATCATCCGGAGCCTATATATACGGAAATGGAGCTGGAAGGTGAAAGTAAAAAAGGTTCCGGTGATCAGATCAAGAAGAAAGTTTCCATTTCCATCAAAGAACTAAACGATCTGGCGAAGGCTGGTGATGTGCGATCTCAAATGATTGGAACGATAAGTGAAATTCCCGTTTCAGAAGGGGCTGAAGTGTCGGCAGGTGAAGTTCTGGTTGTAATGGAAGCAATGAAAATGCTGACGAATGTACTTTCCGAAATAAATGGAAAAGTCAGTGAAATTATAGTTTCTCCGGGGGATAAGGTTGAAATTGGAGATCCTTTAATGGTAATTACAAAAGCGTAATGGAATAGCTTGGAAATTGAGGAGATAGTTTAAATGGAATTATTTTTTGGTGATAATTAAATTAAAAAACTGAAATAACCAAAACCAGGTATTTCTTGACTTTTCAGTTTTTTTTATGGTAGCTAAACTAAGGTTAACGGCCATTCAATGATGTCAAATTGGTAGGGAAAGAAAAAGTGCCGGATAATTTCTTTACATTGATGATTATTCCACGCCGGAAGAGCGCAGTAAAAAAATTATCTCTTTCCAGTGCATTGGTACGTGGTTTATTTATTGGTTCGGTCTGTGCAGTTCTTTTGAGTCTTTATGTTATTTATGATTATGCCAGTATTAAAAGAGACCGGGTTGAACTGATCAGGCTTAGAGCGCAAACAAAAGAACAAGCCAAACAAATCACAGATTTAGCCTTTAAAATCGACGAATTTGCCGACCGGATGGAAACACTCAAACAATTCGACAAAAAACTAAGAATATTAGCTAATTATCAAACCGGAAGAGACAAAAAACTGCCCTTAGGTGTCGGTGGCTCCACGAGTGAAAAAGCCAGGATACAAGACTTACTCAATCAGGATCAGGAAAAAATAATTGCCGGAATGCGCAAAGGTGTCGGCAGTTTGAATGATGATGCCGCTGTCCGGGAAAAAAGTTTTGCTGAATTGTTAATTTTTTTAAGGGAGCAAAAATCCATTCTTGCCGCTACTCCTTCAATCTGGCCGGTTAAAGGATGGGTAACATCGGAATTTGGCACCAGAGAATCACCTTTCAATTCCGGAACAGAATTTCACAAAGGACTGGATATTGCAACCAGACTGGGTAAAGAAGTTATTGCTCCCGCCGACGGCCTGATAATTGAAGCCGGATATCAGCCGGAAGATGGTAATATTGTTAAAATTGACCATTCTCATGGTATGAAGACTGCCTATGCGCATCTTTCCAGAATTGCAGTTAAGCAGGGTGTACGGATTAAAAAAGGTGATTTGATCGGCTATGTCGGAGATACCGGACGCAGTACCGGAACACATCTTCATTATGCTGTTTATGTTAATAATATTCCCGTCAATCCCAGAAAGTACTTGAGATAACAGGTTGATCAGGAATAGAAAGCTTTACTACAGAGGAAAAGTAGCATTCGGGTAAATATTTCCAATATTAGTTATGCGGAAGTTGTTAAAGTCACCGGTAACATTACCGGTTTTTTTTTAAGGTGATTAATGTTTAATAAAATTTTAAAAAAAATCGTAGGAACAAAAAACGATCGGGAATTAAAACGTCTGTCAATTCTTCTAAATGAAGTTAATAGTTTTGAATCTACTATGATATCGCTCAGTGATGCTGAACTCGCTGCAAAAACTAATTATTTCAGAGAAAAATTAAAGAGTGGTTTTAGCCCGGATGATATTCTTACAGAGGCATTTGCTGTCGCGAGGGAAGCGGCGCGGCGAACTCTACTCATGCGTCCTTTTGATGTACAGGTGATCGGAGGAATTGTTCTTCATGAAGGTAAAATAGCAGAGATGAAGACAGGCGAAGGTAAAACACTTGCTGCTACCATGCCTCTATATCTGAATGCTCTGGAAGGAAAGGGCTGCCATGTGGTTACGGTTAATGATTATCTGGCCAAAAGAGATGCCGGTTGGATGGGGCCGATTTATAATTTCCTGGGATTAAGGGTTGGGGTCATTATTCATGGCCTTGACGATGAAGAAAGAAGAGAAGCATATAACGCTGATATCACTTACGGAACGAATAACGAATTTGGATTTGATTATTTGCGAGACAACATGAAGTTTAGTCTGGAGGAATACACTCAGCGTGAGTTTAACTATGCGATTGTGGATGAAGTAGACAGCATTCTGATTGATGAGGCCCGGACACCTCTGATTATTTCAGGGCCATCAGAAGAATCAACTGATAAATATTATAAAATCAATCAGATAATACCACGGTTAAAGAGAGATCACGATTATACAATTGAAGAAAAAAGCCGTACCGTTGTTTTAACAGAAGAAGGTGTTGCGCATGTTGAAGGATATTTAAATATCCAAAACCTTTATGAACCACGCAATATTGAAATTGTGCATCATGTCAATCAGGCTTTAAGAGCTCATACTTTATTTAGGAGAGATGTCGATTATCTTGTCAAAGACGGACAGGTTATTATTGTAGATGAGTTTACCGGAAGAGTAATGCCGGGGAGACGTTACAGTGACGGCCTGCATCAGGCTTTGGAAGCCAAGGAAAAGGTGAAAATTGAACGGGAAAATCAAACGCTGGCATCCATTACTTTTCAAAATTATTTCCGAATGTATAAGAAACTTTCCGGGATGACCGGTACTGCGGATACGGAAGCTGCGGAATTTAAAAAAATATATAACCTGGATGTAGTGGTTATGCCAACCAATATGCCGATGATTCGTAAAGATCACAATGATTTAATCTATAAAACCGAGCAGGAAAAAATAAAAGCGGTGATTGAGGAAGTTAAAACTTTGCACAATGCTAAAAGACCGGTATTAATAGGAACAATCTCCATTGAAAAATCGGAATTATTGAGTAAGCATCTTACTCGTGCCGGGTTAAAACACTATGTTTTGAATGCAAAAAATCATGAAAAAGAAGCGGAAATTATTGCCCAGGCTGGTCAGGCGGGAATGATAACCATTTCAACAAATATGGCCGGTCGTGGGACGGATATTCGTTTGGGGGATGGTGTGGCGGAGTTGGGAGGCTTACATATTCTCGGTACGGAACGGCATGAAAGCAGACGCATTGATAACCAATTACGAGGCCGGTCCGGTCGTCAGGGCGATGATGGTTCCTCCCGCTTTTACCTGTCTTTGGAAGATGACTTGTTGCGTATTTTCGGTGCAGACAGAATATCTTCGATTATGGATCGTATCGGTATCGAGGAAGATCAACCAATAGAGCATAAATATATTTCCCGGGCAATTGAAAATGCACAGAAACGTGTAGAGGGCCAGAATTTTGACATCCGCAAGCATCTCTTAGAGTATGATGATGTAATGAACAAACAGCGGAAAGTAATATATGAACAGCGTAAAAAAGTCTTGCGCGGAGAGAATTTACGTGATGATGTTAATGAAATGGTTGAAGAAGTTGCCGATAATCTTATCTTTGAATATGTCAATGAAAAAAAACATTATGAAGAATGGAATTTAAGTGGTCTTGATGATGCCTTGTTTAAACAATTTAATATAAAATTTTACATAACTAATTTGCCGGGGGTAACATCTGCAAATTCAATCCGGGATCTGATTATTGAAAAAGTTAAAGAACTTTTACAGAGTAAAGAACAAACTTTCGGTAAAGATTTGATGGATTACCTGTTGAAAGTAATTATGCTGCAGGCAATCGATTCCCATTGGAAAGAGCATTTGCTGTCCATGGATCATTTAAAAGAGGGGATCGGCTTGCGCGGATACGGTCAGAAAGATCCTGTCCGTGAATATCAGCGTGAAGGTTATGAGATGTTCATGGAAATGATTTCAGAGATAAAAACGGATACTTTGGAAAAATTGTGTTTAGTAAGGATTCAACGCGAAGAAGAAGTAGAAGAAATTAGACAGAAACAAAAACAGGATTATATTTTAAGCCGTGGAGAAGATGTGCCGGAGGCACAAACGGTAAAGAGGGAAGGGAATAAAATCGGACGCAATGATCCCTGCCCCTGTGGTAGCGGGAAAAAATATAAAAAATGCTGTGGTGCTTAAGACATTGAAATAGGAGCAGGCATTATGGGAAAAGAAAAAACAAAAATAAATGTCCCCGGATTTTTAGCAAATGGGATTTCTGTAGGTATAAAAGAAGGTCCGCAGAAAGATCTGGCTTTAATTTATTCCAGTGTGCCGGCAAAGGTCGCCGCTGTATTTACAAAGAATACCTTTAAGTCTGCCCCGGTAATAATTGATGCCGAGCGCGTTAAGAAAGGCCTCGCCCAGGCTATTATAACCAACAGTGGTTGTGCCAATGCCGCTACAGGGAAAGAAGGCTATCAGGATGCTATGACGGTATCCGCTGCTTTATCCAAACAATTAAAGATAAAAGAAGAACTTATTCTTCTTGGATCCACGGGTGTTATTGGTAAAAAATTGCCTGTTAAAAAAATCGAAGGTGGAATTGGCAAGCTGGTTAAAGGATTAAATGAATTTGGCATCGAGGATGCTGAGGAGGCGATGATGACTACCGATAAATATCCTAAAATTGCCATCCGCAGAGGCATAGTCGGAGCCAAAGATATCACTATTTGTGGTATTGCCAAAGGGGCCGGAATGATCGAACCGAATATGGCTACATTACTTACTTACGTTATGACAGACGCTTTGATTGATGTTAAAGCCTTGAATACAGTGTTTCATCAGGCTATTGATTCCACCTTTAACACAATAAGCGTTGACGGTTGCATGAGCACTAATGATACCGCCATTATTATGGCTAACGGCTTGGCCGGAAATAATCCTTTGGAACGCGCCCAGGCCAGATTACAAAGATTTCGTGATATGTTAACCGATGTATTGACGGAACTTTCCCTGGCGGTTGTAAAAGACGGTGAAGGTGCAACGAAATTTATTTCCATTACTGTTGATGGCGCCAAATCACGTTCTGATGCAAAAAAGGCAGCATATTCTATCGCCAATTCCAATCTGGTAAAAACGGCATTTTTCGGTGAAGATCCCAATTGGGGGAGAATTCTTGCCGCTCTTGGTTCTTCGGGTGTACCATTTGAGAAGGAAAAAGCCAGCATTACCATAGGGGGAATGCTTGTATTTTCTCAGGATACTCCGGCAGCTATACAACTCAATAAATTACAGGGAATATATCAAAAAGACAGAATTGATGTTCATGTCCAGTTGGGAAATGGTGATAAATCATATTGCGTTTATACTTCGGATCTCTCTTATGATTATGTGAAAATCAACGCCGATTATTCAACTTAAAGGAATTAAAACAGAAACAATAATAATTAAAAACCGATATTTGACTTGAATAATTAAGTTATTTATGTTAAGTGCCGCAAAACTTCACACACCCCCGGATTGCGGACATGTTGCTTATTAATAAGTGTGTCCGGACAAGGTGAAGGGGGTGGAGGAAAAAACAAATAAGGAGAAAAATATGTCAGCAATTTCAATGAAACTGTTATTGGAGGCCGGTGTTCATTTCGGACATCAGACAAACAAATGGAACCCCAAAATGAAGCCGTATATTTTCGGGGCGAGAAACAACATATACATTATTGATCTTCAACAAACAGTTGGTATGTTTCAAACGGCATACAATTTTATTGTCGATTCAGTCGGCGAAGGAAAGGAAATTCTGTTCATCGGAACAAAAAAACAATCTCAGGAAGCAATTAAAGAAGAAGCTCTGCGTTGCGGTATGCCTTACGTCAATCAGCGCTGGCTTGGTGGAATGTTGACCAATTTCATTACAATTAAAAAAAGCATTGATCGTCTCAACATGTTATCAAAAATGTTCGAAGACGATTCAATAAAAGCCTTTCCTAAAAAAGAAATAACCAAAATACAGAAAGAAAAAGAGAAACTCGAAGATGTTTTAGGCGGGATTCGTAATATGAAATCGCATCCGGGAGCTGTATTTATCGTTGATCCCAATCGTGAACATATTGCTGTTCAGGAAGCAAAAAAATTATCGATTCCTATCGTCAGTATTGTTGATACAAATTGCAATCCTGATGACATCGACTACATTATTCCGGGCAACGATGACGCCATCAGAGCAATTAAACTTTTTGCATCTAAATTTGCCGATGCTGTTATCGAAGGCAGAAAACATTTTGAAGAAAAACTGACTGCGGAATCCAATAAAGAAACGCAGACAACAACAGAAGCCAAACCCGCTGAAGCGGATATCCCGGAAAGTGTGGAAATGGAAAATGATGATGTAAATTAAGTAAATTAATAAGACATTATAATCGGAAAAGTTTTGAGGAGGAAAAGAAATTGGAAATATCTTCAACAATGGTAAAAGAATTAAGAACCAAAACCGGTGCCGGAATGATGGATTGTAAAGAAGCATTGACAGCATCTGAAGGCGATTTTGAAAAAGCGATTGATTTTTTAAGAAAGAAAGGCTTATCCGCAGCAACGAAAAGATCATCGAAAGCGGCAAAAGACGGCACAATAGCTTCCTATATTCACATGGGTGGCCGTATTGGCGTAATGGTTGAGCTTAATTGTGAAACTGATTTTGTAGCCAAAACCGATGCTTTTCAGGCAGCCGCCAAAGATATAGCCATGCATGTAGCAGCTTCCAACCCTATCTATGTCCGGCCGGATGAAATTCCCGAAGATGCATTAAACCGGGAAAAAGAAATTTACCGGAGCCAGTTACGTGAAGAGAAGAAGCCGGAAAAGATCTGGGACAAGATAATCGAAGGAAAACTCAAAAAGTATTATGAGGATGTCTGTCTGACGGAACAGAAATTTATAAAAAATACCGATATTACTGTGGGAACGCTGATCAGTAATTTAATTGCCAATACCGGTGAAAATATAATTATTCGCCGTTTTGCCAGATTTCAACTAGGTGAGGAAATCAAAAAATAAATGGTTGCTAAAAAGAAAGCCGTTTATGGAAGAGTTTTATTAAAATTAAGCGGTGAAGCCCTTTTGGGTAGACAATCTTCCGGTGTTGATCCCAAAGTGGCAAGTTTTATTGCTGATGAGATAAAATCAATAACCGATCTCAATGTTCAGACCTGTATTGTGGTCGGCGGAGGAAATATATTCCGCGGCTTGGAAGCAAGTTCTCAAGGAATGGATCGTACTTCCGCAGATTACATGGGCATGCTGGCCACCGTGATCAACAGTTTGGCACTGCAGAGTGCCTTGGAAAGAAGAGGAATATCCACCCGTGTCCAATGCTCAATAGAAATGCGAGAAATTGCCGAACCTTTTATTCAACGTAAAGCAATTCGTCACCTGGAAAAAGGCAGAATAGTGATTTTTGCCGGTGGTACAGGTAATCCGTATTTTACTACCGATACGGCAGCATCTCTTCGGGCTATGGAAATTAATGCCGACATCATAATGAAGGCAACTAAAGTCGATGGTGTGTATGACTGTGATCCTGTGAAAAATAAAAACGCTGTTATGTATAATAATATCAGTTATATTGATGTATTGACAAAAAACCTTAAAGTGATGGATGCAACAGCAATATCTCTTTGCCGGGATAATAATCTGCCTATAATTGTTTTTAATATGCAGAAAAAGGGTAATATTCGGCGTGCAATTTGCGGTGAAAAAATTGGTACATATGTAGGAGAATAATATGAAAGATCAAATTTTTCAGAAGCTGAAAGATGATATGGAAAAAACAATATCGTCGCTGGACAAGTCATTCAGCAGAGTACGGACGGGAAGGGCATCAGTTTCGTTACTTGACGGGATTAAAGTTGATTACTATGGTACTCCGACGCCAATTGCTCAAGTGGCAACACTGTCCGTTCCGGAAAGCCGGTTAATAGTTATTGCTCCCTGGGATGTTACTGTAATCGGTGCGGTTGAAAAAGCGATTCAGAAATCGGATTTAGGACTAATGCCCTCCAATGATGGGAAAGTTATTCGCCTCGCAATTCCACAACTAACTGAGGAACGCCGTAAAGAGCTGGTTAAAGTTGTGAAAAAAATGGCGGAGGAAGGTAAGGTTAAAATCAGGAATTCCCGCCGCGACGCTAATGAAGAATTAAAAAATCTTAAAAAGAACAATAAAATTGCTGAAGATGAACTTTTTACAGCACAGGAAGAAGTCCAAAAATCCACAAACAACCATATTGAAAAGATTGATAAAATTCTGGCAATAAAAGAAAAAGAAATAATGGAAATATAGACTGCAATAAATATTATTGAATAAGTGGGGAGCAGTGAGCTCCCCATTTGTTTTTTATGAAGAATAAACATCTCCTTATATTGAAAAGATGTATGCTGTTTGGTAAAATAAGTTAAGTTCTTAAGGTTCGTTTTAATGGAAATAAATGGAAATGATTTACCGCAACACATCGCTATTATTATGGATGGTAATGGCCGTTGGGCGGCAAAGCATGCTATAGGGAGAATTCGCGGCCATAGGAAAGGTGTTCAGGCGGTGAGGACGGTAGTCCGGGCATGCCGTGAAATAGGCATAAAATACCTTACGCTTTTTGCCTTATCCGTGGAAAACATGGGGCGACCGCAGGAGGAAGTAAAAGCTTTGATGTTCCTCCTTGATGAATATTTATCAAAAGAAATTAATGACTTACAAAAACAGGGAATAAAACTTACAACAATTGGTGAAATAGACAATTTGACTCCGCAAGTTAAGGAGAAACTTTTACAGGCAAAAACAGCTACGGCAGATAATAACAAAATGATTTTAAATCTGGCTTTAGGCTATGGAGGAAGAGATGAAATAATATTTGCCGTAAAGAAAATAATCAAGGACTGCCAATTTAGTAAAATTCAATTAAAAGATATTAATAAAAAAGTGTTTGCCGGTTATCTGCAGACTGCAGGAATACCTGATCCCGATTTATTAATCCGTACCAGCGGCGAATACAGAATAAGTAATTTCCTGCTTTGGCAAATGGCCTATACGGAGTTTTATTTTACCGATGTCCTCTGGCCTGATTTTCAAAAGAAAGATCTCTTAACAGCAATTGCTGATTATCAAAACCGTGAAAGACGCTTTGGTCTGACCAGTGACCAACTGAAAAAAAATTGTAGAAACAACATTAAAGAATAACTCGGGTTTAGTGATGGAAAATTCCTATGCAAAAAGATGGTTGACCGGTTTGATATTGGCTGCCGTAATTTTCGGGATTATTATTTTGGGTTCTCCCGTTGCTCTGACGATAGTCGTTGCCTTATTTGCCGCGGGTGGGATCTGGGAATATAATTGCATGGTTTTGGGAAAAGGTTTTCTGAAAGAAAAAATTGAAAGCATGTTTTTTGCTGCAGTAATTCCTTTCGTCATGCTTTTTGGTGGAAGCCAGATGATGCTTGCTGTTTTAGCTCTCTGCATATTGATTGTTTTTATTTTATTTCTGGGATCAGTTAAAGAAGCTGATTTCGATGTAATAACTGTTGCCAAAATTATTTTTGGTTTGATGTATATCCCATTTTTAATGTCTCACTTTATTTTGTTACGGAATTTAGAAAAAGGCATTTTATGGGTTTTTTTTGTTTTGGTGTTGGCACTGGCAGGGGACATTACGGCTTTATATGTCGGCAAGTATCTCGGCAAGCATAAGCTAATTCCTTTAATCAGTCCCGGTAAAACCGTAGAAGGAACTATAGGATTGATTCTTGGAAGTACAGTGGCCTGTCTTATTTTTGCATATTTCAGTTTTCCCGGAGTGTCTTTACTGAAAATAGGCATTCTTGCTTTTATCGGCAGTATTATCGGCCAATTGGGAGATCTCAGCGAATCAGCGATTAAAAGAAATTATGGACTCAAGGATGCGAGTTCGTTATTGCCCGGTCACGGTGGTCTTTTAGATAGAATGGATTGTTTGCTTTTTATTGCTCCCTTTGTTTATTACTATAGAATTTATGTGATTGATTAATGAAAAAAATAACTGTTTTAGGCTCTACCGGTTCAATCGGTGTAAGCGCCCTGGATGTTATCGGAAACAATCCCGGCCGTTTTCAGGTTGTAGCACTTGCAGCGGGGAAAAATATTCGGTTACTGAAGAAGCAAATTGAGAAATTCCACCCTCGGATAGTTGCTGTTAGTGAATATCAAGATGCTGACGAACTGCGTAAATATTTATCGGGGAAAAATAAAACAAAAATTGTCAGTGAAAATGGCGGGCTGAATGAAGTTGCGGCTTTTGCTGATGCTGATATCGTTATTTCCGCCATATCCGGAGCGGCCGGATTAATTCCTACGCTTACAGCTATTGATGCAGGGAAAGATATCGCCCTCGCCAATAAAGAAACAATGGTTATGGCAGGTTCGATTGTTACAGCCGAAGCGAAAAAAAGAAATATTAGAATATTGCCGGTGGACAGCGAACACAGTGCCATTTTTCAATGCCTTCAAGGTCAACATTACAATAGTATTAATAAGATTGTATTGACGGCATCAGGTGGCCCTTTTTTAAATTATAAGGCAAAAGAGCTCCAAACGGTAACTCTTTGCCAGGCTTTAAAACACCCTAAATGGAAAATGGGGAAAAAAATTACAATTGATTCTGCATCCATGATGAATAAAGGCTTGGAAGTAATTGAAGCCAAATGGCTGTTTAATCTGGATATAAATAAAATCGAAGTTCTGATTCATCCGCAAAGTATAGTACATTCAATGGTTGAGTTTATTGATGGTTCAGTATTGGCCCAGATGGGTATACCGGATATGAGAAATCCTATTGCTTATGCCTTGACTTATCCGGAAAGAATACATAATTATTTACCATACCTGAATCTTGCCGGGGTAAAAAAACTGGAATTTTGTAAACCCGATCTGAAAAAATTTCCTTTTCTGGAAATATCTTACGAAGCAGGTATTTGCGGTGGTACAATGCCCGTTGTTTTAAATGCGGCCAATGAAATTGCCGTTGGGGCTTTTTTGAAGGAAAAAATTAAGTTTGTTGATTTACCGCGAATAGTTAGTAGAGTTCTTCATGCGCACAATTCTATAAAAGAGCCCTCTTTGAACGATATCCTGCAGGTTGATGAGTGGGCTCGGGTGCAAACTGAAAATTTATTAGAAAGGATTACATCTTGGTAAGTTTAATATCTGTCATCGTCCTGCTGGGGATTTTGATCTTCGTTCATGAATTGGGACATTTTCTGGCAGCAAGAATCGGCGGGGTCGGTGTACTAAAATTTTCACTTGGTTTTGGCCCTAAAATAATCGGCAAAAAAATCGGAGAGACCGAATATGTACTTTCCTGGATTCCTTTAGGCGGCTTCGTTAAATTACTGGGCGAATCCGATAATGAATCTCTTCCGCCGGAAGATGAAAAAAGATCATTTTTGAAGCAACCGGTATGGAAACGCATGTTGATTGTCTTTGCCGGTCCATTTTTTAACTTTCTGCTGGCAATAGTCATATTTATGATTATCTTCATGTATGGCGTGCCTAGTCTGACCTCTGACATAGGTAAAGTTCAGGAAGGGTCCGCCGCATATGATACCGGTATAATCAGCGGCGATAAAATAATAGCTATTGACGGCAAAACCATAAATTCCTGGGAAGAATTGAGAGCCGTTATTGCCGAAGGAAAAGGCAAAGAAGTAGAGATTGTAATTGAACGAGATACGGTAAAAAAGAATTTATTAATCAAGCCCAAATTATCCAAATCCAAAAATTTATTTGGTGAAGAAATACCTGCATATCTTATTGGTATTTCTCCATCCGGCAAGGTGGTTCTGGAGAGGAAAAATCCAGGAGAAGCAATAATTGCGGCATTTATAAAAACTTGGGAAATCAGCAAGTTGACGATTATTGCACTTGTCAAAATGATTGAGGGTACAATTTCGCCGCGTACTCTGGGAGGGCCGATTTTTATCGCCCAGGTAGCAGGCGCACAGGTCAAAGAAGGTATTATTCCGTTTATTCTTTTTATGGCGTTACTTTCCATTAATCTGGGAGTAATCAATCTTTTTCCTATTCCCGTTCTTGATGGAGGCCATATCATGTTTTATGCCATTGAACTTGTAATAAGAAGAGAAGTAAGCATAAAGGTTAAAGAGACGGCCCAACAGATAGGGTTTGCCGTTTTAGTTATGTTAATGATCTTTGTGATCATGATCGACATAGAACGAATGAATATTCCAATAATCAATGATATATTAAAATACTTTAAATAATATGCTGACCCTTGCCTTCGACACATCTTCCCAAACCGCATCAATTGCTCTGTTGCGGGATGACGTAATTATTTATGATGTAGTTATCAATTCCGGTATAAACCATTCGGAGGTGCTGTTAACTGCAATTGACGAGGCCTGCCGGCATACCGGGGTGAAAACGGAAGATATTGATTTGTTTGCCTGTACACTTGGACCTGGTTCATTTACAGGCTTGCGTGTCGGAATAAGTACTTTGAAAGGGTTATTATTTGCTGCAGGTAAACCTGCTGTGGGCGTTTCCACCCTGGAGGCGCTTGCTTTAAACGTAAAGGGCAATGCAGAGGTGATTTGCTCAGTAATGGATGCCGGTCGCGGTCAGGTTTATACCGCCTGTTACAGCTGCGATGGTAAAGGATTCTTAAACCGGCTTTGCCCGGAAAGAGTGCTTGATCCCAACGAAATTGTGTTGAATGATATGAGCCAGGATACAATATTTGTAGGTGAGGGAGCGGTAAAATACAGCGAAATCCTCATGGAAAAATCAAAAAAAGTGAAAATTGCCTGCAGTATGCAGCAATATATTCGGGCCTCCGCCGTTGGAATTTTAGGGCGGGAAAAATTTTTCCGTAATGAATTACTTAGTCCGGCCGGTTTTGTTCCTGTTTATCTGCGATCGGCGGATGCCCAACCGGGCAGAGGTTTATTTGAACATTAAAGATAATCAGGTAAGGTATTCCAGCTTCCACCTTGCCTTAAAACACATCAGGGGAATTTATGAAAAAAATAATTCATTTTCAGGAATGTTCATCTATAGAGGGAACAAGAATTGAAGCTCTTAATGCTGTTTTAGATAAAATTAAAAAGCCATTCAAAAGCGGAGACAGTGTCGGTATCAAGCTGCACTGGGGTGAAAAGGGCAACAAAAATTATCTGTCGCCGGTTTATGCCAGAGAAATTGTAAAGTGGCTTCAGGCGGGAGGCATGAAACCATTTGTCGTTGATACAACGGTTTTATACTCAGGCGGACGACGTGAAGGAAGTGAATCTCTGGCTACGGCAGCAGAGCATGGTTTCACGGAAAAATTTCTGGGATGCCCTGTAAAAATCGGCGATGGCCTTGATGGTAAAAATACCACTGAACTGCCGGCCGGGTTTAAACATTTTAAAACGGTACAGGCGGCTAAAATAGTTCAAGATGCCGACGGGTTCGTAATTTTCTCTCATTTTAAGGGACATCTGGAAGCGGCATATGGCGGTGCCATAAAGAATATTTCTATGGGGTTTGCCTCCCGCGCTCAAAAACAACGCATGCATGCTGATGCGAAACCGAAGCTGAACAAGGATAAATGCATACAATGCGGCGAATGTGCCGATATCTGTCCGAGTGGTGCGGCAACAATGGATATCGATAATTTTCCCGTCTATGATCTTAGCAAATGCATTGGTTGTGCACAATGCATAGCCATGTGTCCGGAAATGGCATTGAAGATAATATGGAATACCGATATTAAAGTATTCCAGGAAAAGCTCATCGAAACGGCCGCTGCAATCTGGAGATTAATCCAGAATAAAACGGTCGTTGTCAATGCTTTAATTAATATTGTTGCGGAATGCGATTGTCTGCCGGGAGATCATCAGAAAATTTCCGAAGACAAAGGATTTATCAGTTCTTATCATCCTGTTGCGGCCGATGACGAATCGATTGCACTTATCGGTGCTGAAGCGATAGAAAAAGCACACCAGAACATACCCTGGCAGCGGCAATTTGAATATGCGAAGGAAATTGGTTTTTATTGATTGCCGGCAGTTGCAGTTATTTTGATTAAAGTGCGCCCCGCTTGCAACGAAGCGGAAGGAATGTTGTTAACTTCACTCTGGATAAAACAGTCAACGAAATTTACCGGGGCAGGCATTAAATGCAAAGAAATATTGGCCGTATGTTTTTGCTGTTGCTGATATTACTCAGCAGTGTTTTGGAACCAAAATTATCCATTGCTCAAAATCTTTCAATCTTTCATCATTTAAGTACGAATAGAGACTCCATATCCGATATCGTTATTGCCAGTACCTTTCCCCATAACCCGGAATCATTTACCCAGGGGCTTGTTTATCACAAGGGGTATTTATATGAATCAACCGGCCTGAACGGTAATTCTTCTTTAAAAAAAATTGAAATTGAATCCGGCAGGGTGATCAAGGAAATTAAACTCGGAGAAAAATATTTTGGCGAAGGTTTGGCAATTCTCAATAATAAAATTTATCAGCTCACCTGGAAAAATCAAGAAGGCTTTATTTATGATTTAAATACTTTTCGGGAGATAAGGAAATTTTCCTATTCCGGCGAAGGATGGGGGCTTACTACCGACGGTAAAACTCTGTTTATGAGTGACGGATCGTCGACAATTTTTTTAATTGAACCGGAGTTATTTAAAATTGTAGGGAAAATAGAAGTACATGATAAAAATAAAATACCGGTAACCAATCTGAATGAATTGGAATATATTAAAGGAGAAATCTGGGCAAATATTTTTACGGAAGCTATTATTGTCCGGATTTCACCACAAACCGGAAATGTATTGGGATGGATTGATTTAAGAAGACTGTATAAAATTCTTCCGAATCAAGGCAGGCGAGACGTTTTAAACGGCATTGCTTATGATCAGGAAGGTGACAGAATTTTTATCACGGGAAAACATTGGCCGGAACTTTTCGAAATCAAAATACAAAATTTGAATCAAAATTAGTTTCTGATAAAAGCATTTGCTGCGGCGGGAAGGACATAGCGATGTTTGCCGGAAAAAGTATTATTAAGAATTTATTTGCCGTAAGCAGCAGGCATGTGTTAAATATGATATTAAATAATTTCATCTGTTTTAATAAAGGATAGTTCAACATGGCTAATGTCGTCGATATCAACTGCGATATGGGAGAGTCTTTCGGGGCTTACAGCCTGGGCCGGGATGAAGATGTAATAAAATGTATATCTTCAGCCAATATCGCCTGTGGTTTTCATGCTTCTGATCCGATGGTCATGGACCGGACTGTTCGTCTGTGTCAAGAACATCATGTCGGCGCCGGAGCACATCCGGGCTATCCTGATCTTCTGGGATTCGGCCGTCGATTTATGGATATCAGCCCTGTAGAAATGGATAATTACGTTGTTTATCAAGCCGGTGCTCTTCAAGGTTTTTTACAAAAGCACGGCATGTCTCTGCAACACATCAAACTTCACGGAGCACTTTACAACAATCTCGTAAATCAACCTGATTTATTTCTCCAGTTTGTCCGTCAGGTAAGCAAGATATTCGGCAACCCTGTTTTTTTGACACTTGCCACCGGGAAGACCATTCTACTTAAGGAAAAAGCACGCCGCGAGGGATTGCGTATTGCTCTCGAGGCTTTTCCGGACCGCCAGTACACCGATGAAGGAGAACTTGCTCCCCGTACGCATTCCGGCAGTGTTTTGAATGATCCGGAACAAATAGCGAAGCGAGCCGTTGAGATGGTGGTAAAAAGCGGTGTCGTCAGTATCAATGGCCAGTGGCTCGACATGGATATTGATACACTTTGCATCCACGGAGATAACCTGCAAAGCATTCAGGCGGCAAAGATGATTGTCAATGCCTTTAAGAGAGAAGGAATTCAAATTAAGCCGTTGGGAGAAATTATTACCAAATGACTACTTCTACAAATCCATTCAAAATGACCATATCGCGATTTGGAGAAGACGGTATCCGTGTACTCTTTGGTAATGACATTGATTTAAGTGTTCATGAAAAAGTAAGGAATTTCTATTTTTATATGAAATCGTTGGATCTTCCAGAGGTCATTGATTATACACCAAGTTTTAGGTCCTGTCTTATTCACTTCAACACTGAACGGACGAATTTTGCACGTCTGTCTTCTCTGATTGAAGAAAAAGAAGAGGAAGCGCTTCGTCCCGGCAATACGCCGGAATCGACACTTCAGGAAATTCCCGTTCACTATGGTGGTCCGGAAGCACTGGATATGAAAAATGTCTGTGAACAGACCGGATTGTCAGAGAGGGATGTGATTGCCATCCATTCCGATATAATTTATACTGTATACACTGTTGGTTTCACACCGGGATTCCCTTATCTGGGGACACTTGATCAGCGCATCCAAGTTCCACGGCTCGAGACACCACGAACCAAAATTGCAGCGGGATCTGTTGGCATTGCCCAGGGTCAAACCGGAGTGTACCCGTTTCCCTCGCCCGCCGGATGGCGGATCATCGGACACACGGATGTACGCTTTTTTAATTATGAGAAGGAACCCTACAGCCTCCTGCGGATAGGAGACAAAGTGAAGTTTATCAGCATATGATTGAAATTCTCAACAAAGGAATGATGACCTGTGTAGTAGACAGCGGCCGTTATGGCTATGCCGCTATCGGCGTACCGCCATCTGCAGCGTTGGATAAGTTTGCATATAATGTTCTCAACTGCTTACTAAATCAAGACGAGAATGCACCGGCTCTGGAAATTATAGGTGCCGGGTTTAGCATTAAATTTCATCAGGACATGATCTGTGCGATAACCGGTGCCAGAGTTAGAGCATCTTTGGATGAACGGTCACTGAGTCCATGGGCATCTTTTGCGGCGGAAGCGGGGAGCATTCTAACTGTCCATGAAGTGACGGAAGGATTCCGGTATTATCTTGGCTTTACCGGAAAGCTGTCACTTCCGAGAGTTATCGGATGTTATGCCACGAATCTGGAGTGCAGTTTTGGGGGATATCAAGGCCGTAGTTTGAAAGGTGGTGACCAGATAGAAATAAATGATATTTATTCCGTACCGCTTGGTATAGTTCCAGATAAAGAAATACCAGAGATGAAATCTCCGCATTTTCTGCGTATTACTGACGGACCGGAACATTCTTTTTTTACGGAAAAATCACAAAAGACATTTGCGGACAGGGAAAGCAGGACGGAATATACTGTATCAGTAAACAGCAACCGGACAGGTATTCGTCTTACAGGTGATCAATTATCCTTTTGTGATGGTGTTAAAGAAAGCATCATTTCCGAGGGTATTTTGCCCGGCACGATACAGATTCCCGGAGACGGCCTGCCTATTATCATGCTTTATGAACGAACAATCGGAGGTTATGCCCGGATTGCCCGAGTGGTGAGAGCTGATCTTGATCGTTTAGCTCATCTGATACCGGAAGATCAAGTCATCTTTGGAAGGATAGAGATGGATGAGGCGGAGCGACTCTGGGAAGAAAGACGAGCTAGACTTAAATCTTTTCTATAAAACACCTGGTGTTTATCGTAAATGATACCTGTCATATTTTGTTGATTTAGATACTACTTCATTTTATTAGGCAGATACAGAACTATTTCCGGAAAAACGGTGATTAAGAATGTGGTCAGCAGCATAAGAAAGAAAAAAGGAAACGCAGCCCTGGCAATCCTCAGCAAGTCATCATTATTCAAACCGCTGATTACAAAGAGATTAAAACCCACCGGCGGAGTAATCTGCGCCAACTCAATCATTAAAACTAAATAAATTCCAAACCAGACGGGATCAAATTTAGCCGCTTCAATAAGTGGAAGTACAACTGGTGTTGTCATAACAATCATAGAAAAACCGTCAACCAGGCAGCCCAGGATAAGATAAAGAAACGAGAGAATGATGATCAGGAGAAAAGGAGAAAGGTTAAGGGTAGTCACATATTGTGTCAGTGCTTTGGTGATACCAAGGTAACCTATGACATTTGATAGATAGGATGCACCCATGACAATCATCATGATCATGCAACTGGTTTTGACGGTTCCCAGCAGACTTGCTTTAAAGACGGACCACGTCAAACTGCGAGTCAGGGTGGCAAAAAAGAAAGCTCCCAGGACACCGATGGCACCGGCTTCGGTAGGCGTTGACCATCCCATGTAGATACTTCCCAGAACAAAAAGAACCAGTATTACGACCGGAGCTATTGCAGGAAGGGCTTGTACACGATCCTTCCAGGAGTGGAGTTCCTCGCCCGGGGGGGCTAAACTCGGTGTGATGAGGCAGCGGGTCAGGATGTAAGCGCTGAACATGAACGCAATCATAAATCCGGGAATGAAACCGGCAATGAAAAGCTTGCCAATGCTCACATCTCCGATAATTCCGTAAACCAGCATCATCATGCTGGGTGGAATCATGAACCCCAGCGTTCCGGCGCCAGCCAGAGAGCCTATGGCCAGATCATGATCGTAACCCCTTTTTTTCAGTTCCGGAACGGTTATCTTACCTACTGTTGCAGTGGTTGCAGCCGACGATCCGCTGACTGCCGCGAAAAAAGTGCAGGCAAAGATATTGACATGCACAAGACGCCCGGGAATGGAATCCATCCAGGGAGATAACCCCCGGAAAAGGTTTTCCGAAATCCTGCTCCGGAAGAGGATTTCCCCCATCCAGATGAAAAACGGTAATGCCATCATGGCGGAACCGCTTGTATTGTTCCAGACAATGTTGGCAAGGATTGAACCGAAGGAAATGTCGGTAAAAATAAAAAAACCGCCGATACCTACAAGAAACAGAGCGATTCCGATCCATATGGAGCCGCCTACAAAGAGTATAAGTAAGCCGAGAATAACCGCCGATGCCGGTCCCAGATCAATGTGCATGAATTATTGCTCCATTTCCTAACGTCCCAATTCGTCAACTTCCTCGTAAATATGTAACCCCTCTGTATCATTGCGAAGTACTGCTACACCTTTGAGTAATTCAGACAAAAATTGCAGTGTAAGAAGGATACCTCCAAGAGGAAGAAAAGCTTGGGGGAGGGCGAGATATGTTTCCGACAACTGCATGGACTGGGTTTCATTTACCACGGAGTCCCAGAAAAACTCTCCGGTAAACCATGTAAATGCGATGCAAAATAAAAATCCAATTGCCAGACAAATCATATTATAAATAGTTTTTGTTCGGCCTTTCAGAATGTGGACAAGAAACATCATCCGGATGTGGCCACGTTCACGCAGGGTATAAGCCAGACCTATTAATGTTACCAATGCCATAAGATAACCGGAATATTCATCGGCGATATAAAGCGTTCCGCTGAAAAAAGTCCGGATGGCAATTTCAGCAAGTGCCAGTACTAAGGCTCCTGTCATCAGAATACCGGATGTCCAGCCACCGATACCGGAAATGGCATCGATGGTATTAATGATCTTTTTCATATTACTTACCTGTCAGTAAAACGATTTTTAAGTTTACTTCCAGACGGCAATTTTGTTTCTGAAGAACGACAAAATAGTGCCGGAAAAGGTCCGCAGATAGAAAGGTGCTCCGCAAGACAAACAGCCGGAGCACCTGTTTCCAGTTGACTGTGAAAACTTTTATCTTTTTACCTTTTTCATAAAGTCACTGTAGATTTTCTTGCCTTCGGGAGGTGCTGTTTTCAGCCAATCCTGACGAATATTTTCCGTTATCTTTTCCAGGTCGGCAATCAGTTTTTTGTCGGGGGCAACAGTGACAATTCCGTTTTTGTTGGAAATGGCTTCCTGATCCTTATCAATTTTGGGGACATTATCCCACATTGCATTTTCCATCTCTTTCCCGATTTTTAAAAGGGCGTTCTGCTGGTCCTTGGGAAGTTTGTTGAACGAATTGAGATTTACTGTCACCATGTCTGTGGCGATGGTTATATTAAGGGGTTGGTAATACTGGAGAACCTCCCAGAATTTGGCGTCCACCGCTGTTGGTGTGGAAGTCATAACTGAATCAATAAGGCCGGTCTGGAGAGATGTATAAACCTCGCTGAAAGGCAGCGCATGCGGAGTGGCACCGACGGCATCCATGACCAGTGCACCGTTCTTGTCATATGTCCGCGTTTTAAGACCTTTCATCTCTTCCAATGTAGTGATTTTCTTCTTGGTCCAGAGTCCCGCACCGGGCCAGGGGGCGATATAGAGTATTTTCTGCTTCCATTTTTTTTCCGCAGCTTTATCAAAGTAGGGACGGCAAATCTCGAGCAGTGTACGGAGTTCCTGAAAGTCGCGTACCAGGAAAGGCAAAGTTACAATCTGAAAAAGCTTTTCATCTCCGGCTACGCCGCTGATCAGCATATCGGAAATGGGAACAAGACCATCGCGGACGGTCTTGAGAAGTTCCGGGCCTTTATAGCCCAAAGCACCGCCTGTATGAACGACAATTTCCAGATCTCCATTGGTGGCCTTTTTAACTTTGTCGGCAAAGTCGTTAAGGCCTATACTGTGATGATTCTTGGGAGGCCAAACAGAGTTGGCGTTCCAGCTTGATTTTGCCAGAACAGGTGAAACGACCAAAGCTAAAGCTAATAAAACCAGCGATAAAACAGTCCCTATTTTCTTCATAATTTCTTTGCTCCTTTTTGGAATATTTTAAGCTATTTGAAGATTACTTTGCCTTGTTTACCGTTTTATCAAAATGGGAAACAAGGCCATCAATACTGCATTGATAAAGTATTGCTTTTGACGGGCGGAGTATAAGGCAAGAGCTTTGGTATGTCAATGGGAAAGAGGTTTTCTGGGCAAGAGGTGGAAAATAGGTGTTTGTTCGGCAGGGATATAATCAAAAAGCTATATTGCCTTGACCAATAAGACGTTTTCCATTATAAGCGCAACTTGTTTAATTAGATTAAATTTACGGAGGAAATCATGAAAATAATTTTATTAGGTGCTCCCGGTGCAGGCAAAGGCACGATAGCAAAACTTCTTACAGAATATGACGGTTCCGTGCAAATATCAACAGGAGATATTTTGCGGGCCGCAGTTAAGGAAGGTTCAGTACTGGGAAAGAAAGCCAAAGAATATATGGACAGGGGTGATCTTGTGCCCGATTCCTTAATTATGCAGATTATGGAGGCGCGTCTGCAGGAGCCCGATTGTCAGAAAGGTTTTATCCTTGACGGTTTTCCCAGAACCATTCCTCAGGCGGAAGATCTGAAAAGACTGCTCGTAAAACTCGGGATTAAAATGGATTTTGTCGCTAATCTGGACGTGCCCCGGGATGTTATTTTAGATCGTCTGACGACCCGAAGAACCTGTTCCAATTCCTCCTGTCAGGAAATATACAATATCAAAAGTAATCCTCCTGCGGAAGGCGGCAAATGCAAGAAATGCGGCAGTCCGGTTATTCAACGAGCTGATGAAACTGAAGAAGCAATTACCAACCGTCTCACAACTTACAATCAAAAAACGGCACCGCTTATCGGTTTCTATGAGAAAGAGGGATTGCTGAAGAATTTTCTTTCTTTGAGCTCAAAAGACACGGTTGCCGAAATTAAAAAAGCCCTGTAATAACAAGAAAGGCATGCCGTATTCAAAGATGTTGGCTCGTGTTTAATGATTGATTATGAGAAAGAGCTTAACTCCGAGCAGTATCGGGTTGTAATGGAAGAAGGCGGGCCGCTTCTTGTTCTGGCTGGAGCAGGAAGCGGTAAAACCCGTACTTTAACCTATCGTGTTGCCCGTTTGCTGGAGAGTGGTATTCAGCCGGAGCGCATTTTACTGGCAACATTTACCAATAAAGCTGCACGTTCCATGCTCACCCGTGTGGAAAATATCCTCAATTCTTATACCGGCAAGATTCTCGGCGGCACCTTTCATCATATTGCGCATATCCTTTTAAGAAAATACGCCGGGCATACCGGTTATAAGATTAATTTTTCGATTATTGACAGCGAAGATTCCCGCCAGCTTGTTTCCTCCTGTCTGGCTGAATTGAAAATTGATCCGAAATTAAGCAAATTCCCCAAAAGCAATGTGATCTCCGAAATTATCAGTCTGGCTCTCAATACTCAAAGCACATTGGAAGATGTACTGCAGACAAGATACCCGTTCTTTTTGCATTTAATAAATGAAATTAATCAAATTGCCTGTCTCTATATGCAAAAGAAAAAAGATCTCTCCGTGATGGATTTCGATGATCTGCTCTGCAATTTTCGTATGTTGCTCAGGGACAATCCTGATTTATTAAATAAACTTGCCGATAGATTTGTCCATGTTCTTGTTGATGAATATCAGGATACAAATATTATCCAGGCGGATATAATTGATCTTCTGGCATCGGTACACAGAAATGTTATGGTCGTGGGTGATGACTCGCAAAGTATTTATTCATTCCGCGGTGCCAATTTCAGCAACATCATCAATTTCCCCGATCGTTACCGGGATTGCAAAATATTCAAGCTGGAAACAAACTACCGTAGTACACCGCAGATACTGCATCTGGCAAATTTAAGCATTACCAATAATGAAAATCAATTTCCTAAAGAATTAAGGGCTGTCCGCGCAAACGGAATGAGACCCGTAATGGTTTCGGCGCAAAACGTTCTCAAACAGGCTGATTTTGTGGCTCAGCGAATTACCGAACTTTACCGCAGCGGAGTGCCGCTCCAAGAAATTGCCGTTCTTTATCGTGCCCATTATCATTCCATGGAATTACAAATGGAGTTGGTGAGACGCGATATTCCGTTTGATATTCGTTCCGGGATCCGTTTTTTTGAGCAGGCTCATATCAAGGATGTAACATCTTACATGCGGGTTATCGTTAATCCATTAGATGAACTGGCCTGGCGGCGTCTTCTTATTATGTACCCTAAAGTCGGCAGGGTAACTATTGAAAAATTATGGAAATATCTGGCAGGGAAAGATAATCCTTTAGAGGAAATATTTCATGATGAATTTATAAAACTAACACCCAAACAGGCAAAACCGGGAATAGAAGATTGCCGCAAAACGATCAAATTATTATTGGATATACAACCGCAGGATCGTACACCGGAAAGAATAATCGATATTTTATTAAACAAAAGCGGTTACCGGGTTTATCTCCAGGATAATTATTCCGATGCTTCATCCCGCGAAGAAGATTTAATTCAACTGGGAAATTTTTCTGCGAAATTTCCCCGAATGGATGATTTCTTAAATGAGCTGGCATTGCTCACCAATATGTCCAGAGATGAAGAGCAGGTGGAACAGCAAAAAGAAGATAAGGTGATTTTAAGTACAATCCATCAGGCCAAGGGTCTGGAATGGTCCTATGTATTTTTAATCTGGTGTACGGAAGGGATGATTCCCTTGCAGAGAGCATTGAAAGAGCCAGGTGGTGAAGAAGAAGAAAGAAGACTTTTTTATGTTGCGGTCACCCGGGCAAAAGATCAACTCTACCTGAGTTCTCCGGTTATTGATTACACGCGCTCTTCGGGCACGCTGACGTTGTCGCCGTCCCGATTTATTCGGGAAATAACACCGCTGTCGTCTCAAGACGATACACGGCCATTTGAACATTGGACATTGTATGCCGAATTTTAACGGTTTATTTGTAACTTTACAAATCAGCGGCGATTATGCCCGTGTTTTGCTTTGCTTTTAGCTTCCTCGTATTCAGCACGCAGAGCAATCTGATCCGTATCATTCAGGTCTTCCGCTCTCTTTACCCAGTCTTCAAATTGAATATCCACTCCGAAAATACCGATCATTTCATCTTTATCGTTGACAATAGGAGACGAAACCGTGAAACACAATACTCCGGTTAATTTTGATATGAAGAAATCGGTTACATGTATCTTGCCGGATTGCAACGGCTTGATAAACCACTCGCGGTCGGATTGATCCGTGCCGACTCCATAGTTTTCATATTTGGCGCGATCGGCGATGTTGGTGATGTTTTTCGTTGTTTTACGGCCGTTCATGTCGACAATATAAGCAAATTGAATGGAAGGATTCTCATCTACAAATTTCTGCATCAGAGGTTCCTGTATCCCGGGATTCATGCTTTTCATTTTCGGGTGCTCAATGATCAGATTTACAGCATCAATAGCTGCTTTCTCAGCGGCGGATTTAATCTTTTCCAGACCAGACATAAATAGCTCAGGCAGGTATTTGCGGACTTTCTTTTCCAATTCTTCGGGAGAAATGGAAGTACTGCGGCCTGAGTCGTATTGCTCGGTAATCCATTTGTTTATTTTAGAAATGCCCGGATGTCTTTTATCTATTGCCGTTTCGCCTTTAAGATTAAAATGCTGGTTAATCCAGAAAGCGATACCGGCATTGCCGGATTTATCAGTTACCATTGTAACTATCGGTCGTTTTAAAATTTTGGCAGTGTCGAAGATGTTGTAAATTTCTTCACATTTGATCAGTCCGTCGGCATGAACACCGGCCCGGGTGATGTTGAATTCCGCACCGACAAAAGGATAGTTATGAGGGATTTTTACTCCGATTTCTTTTTCAAAATATTCGGCGATATCGGTAATAACTGTAGTATCAATACCATCGGTATGACCTTTGAGCGCAATATATTCCATAATCAAGCCTTCGATGGGGGGATTACCGGTCCGTTCGCCCAGCCCCAATAACGTGGAATTTGCTGCACTACAGCCGTAAAGCCAGGCTGTTGTCGCATTGATCATTGCTTTATGGAAATCATTGTGTCCGTGCCATTCCAGGAGATGACCGGGAACGCCTGCTTCATCGATAAATGAGCGAACCAGCTTGTCCACACTGCGGGGAAGTGAAGCTCCGGGATAAGTCACTCCGTAACCCATAGTATCACAAAGTCTTATTTTAATATCTATGCCGCTTTCTTCCCGTAGTTTCATAAGTTCAATAGCAAAGGGAATGCAAAAACCATAGATATCTGCCCGGGTGATATCTTCAAAATGACAACGGGGAACAATACCGAAATCCAGAACGGATTTAACTATACCAAGATAATCATCCATAGCCTGACTGCGTTTTTTGTTCAATTTAAGAAAAATGTGATAATCGGAAACAGATGTAAGTAAACCTGTTTCTTTCATACCTGCTTCATGAACAAGGTGGATGTCTTCTTTGGCGGCACGGATCCAACCGGTTATTTCCGGGTATTTGAATCCCAGTTTCTGGCATTCTTCCACGGCCTCTCTGTCTTTTTTGCTGTAAAGAAAGAACTCGGTTTGCCGGATAACTCCATTAGGGCCGCCCAGTTTATTCAAGAGCTTAAAAATTTCGATGATTTGTTCAACTGAATACGGTGGTCTGGATTGTTGACCATCACGAAATGTCGTATCGGTGATAAAAATTTCTTCCGGTGGACTTATCGGAATTATTTTGTCATCAAAAACAATTCGGCTGACTTCAGTATAGGGAAACATATCCTTAAGCAGATTGGGCTCGTCAACATCTCTTAATTCAAATTTCCAAAATTTGCTTTGTTGCCGATTGAGTAACCTTTTTTCTTTATTCCATTTTACCATTTTCTTCTCCACTGGTTTGCATTTAAACAATTTTTATTGAAAGTTCCATCAATTGTTCAACACTTACTTTGGAAGGGGCATCCGACATCTGACAGGATGCTTTCTGCGTTTTTGGAAAGGCAATGACATCTCGAATGGATTCGGCTTTGGTCATTATCATGGTCAATCGGTCAAGTCCGAAAGCAAGGCCGCCGTGGGGAGGTGCGCCATATTCAAGCGCTTCCAGCAGAAAGCCGAATTTAGAACGGGCATCTTCATCAGATAAACCGATAGCTGAAAATACCTGAGCCTGCATGTCTTTGCGGTGAATACGAATGCTGCCGCCGCCGATTTCCGAACCGTTTAAAACCAGGTCGTATGCACGCGCACGTACTTTTCCGGGATTGGAGGCAAGCAGCGGTAAGTCTTCCGGAAAAGGCGATGTGAAAGGGTGATGCGTAGAGACAAAGCGCTTTTCCGAATCAGAGTATTCCAAAAGCGGAAATTCCGTAATCCAGGTAAATGCCAGTGCGTCAGGATCGATTAAATTTAATTTTTTGGCCAGGTGTATCCTTAAATTACCCAATGAATCATTAACAATACGGGGACTGTCGGCAACGAAGAAAATTACGTCACCTTCTTTTGAGTTCATGGTCTCATTGATCTTTTTGATTTCCTCCGGTTTGAGGAATTTAAATATGGGTGACGTCCAGTCAGTGCTGTTTATTTTTGCCCAGGCCAAGCCTTTAGCACCGTAAACGGCAACATAATCTTTTAATCCGTCCAGATCTTTACGCGAAAGTACGGTTGCCTGTTCCACTTTAATGGCCTTGATAATGCCTCCACCATCTGCAACTTCTTTGAAAAGTTTAAATCCGGAATCTTTGACGATGGATGTCAGGTCAACGAGTTCCATACCAAAACGAACATCGGGATTGTCCTTACCATAACGGTTTATTGCATCTCTGTAAGTAATACGGGGAAGGGGAAGCTGAATTTCCCGTCCCATGCAGTCTTTAAATATTTTTGCCATTAATCCTTCCATAATCTGCATAATATCTTCTTCCGTAATGAAGGACATTTCCACGTCAATTTGCGTAAATTCCGGCTGGCGGTCGGCACGCAAATCTTCATCGCGAAAACATTTGGCAATCTGATAGTAACGATCAAAACCGGATACCATCAGTAATTGTTTGAATATCTGTGGAGATTGCGGCAACGCATAAAACGTACCTTTATTGATCCGGCTGGGGACGAGATAATCCCGTGCACCTTCCGGAGTGCTTTTTCCCAAGATGGGGGTTTCTACCTCAATAAAGCCGTTTTGTTCGAAATAATGGCGGGTGGAGGCGGCAAGACGGCTTCGTAAAAATAGATTTTGCTGTATAGCCGGACGGCGTAAATCCAGATAACGGTATTTAAGACGAACATTTTCCGAGATCTCGGTGTCATCAAAAGAAAAAGGAGGTGTTTTGGATTCATTCAATATCTCCATCTCCGAAACAATAACTTCAATTTCACCTGTTTTCAGAGCTGAATTATTCATGCCGTCAGGTCTTTTTTGTACGAGACCCTTAACCGCCAATACAAATTCCGAGCGGATTTTGTGAGCCAGATCATGAACGGAGCTACCGGCATCGGGGTTGAAAACAACTTGTACAATCCCTTCCCGGTCGCGCAGATCCACAAATATTACGCCGCCGTGATCACGCCGGCGGTGAGCCCAGCCCATTAAAATCACTTCTTTATTTAAATCAGAGAGCGTCAGCTCTCCACAATAATGCGTTCTTTTATCTTTTGTTAAAAAACTGACCAAGGTTATTTACCTCTCTCTTTAATAATATCAATTATCGATTCATGCAAATTTCCGAACGGCAAGACCTGCTGGTTTTTAGTACTCATGTTTCGCAGTTCGATCTGTCTATTCTCGATTTCCTTATCCCCCATAATCAGAGTATAGGCACTGTTTAGTTTGTCGGCGCGTTTCATCTGGCTTTTCAAACTCTTGTCGGAATAATCCATTGCTGCGGAAATTCCCGCCCGGCGTAATTCACAGGCCAATTTAAAACCGATTTTTTGGGCACGGGAACCGAGTGCAGCTATGAACAACTCCGTTTTGTAACGGCTTATTTCGGTATCAGCAGGCAGACAGGCAAGAAGCCGCTCAAAGCCCACTGCAAATCCAATACCTGAAACTTCCGGTCCTCCCAGGAAGCTGACCAGACCGTCATACCTGCCGCCGCCGGCCAGGGAATTCTGTGCTCCCAACGATCCTGATTTAACTTCAAACGCTGTTCGAGTGTAATAATCCAGGCCCCGCACCATTGTTGGGTTGACCACGTATTTTATATTTAAAGCATTCAAATAAGCTTTAACCTGAGCAAAATGGTTTTTACATTCGAGACAAATATAATCCAATATTTGCGGAGCCTTCTCGATAATGGTGATGCAGCTTTCTACTTTACAATCAAAGACACGCAACGGGTTTGTATGCATGCGTCTCCGGCAATCAGCACAAAGATATTCTTCCGATCCTCTTAAATAATCAACCACTGCTCCGGAAAAAACAGGCCGGCATGATTTACAACCCAGGGAATTGATTTCCAGACTCATTTCCGGAAGTCCCGTTGATTCGAGAAAATGAACCAACATCAGAATAACTTCGGCATCGGATTGCGGTTCATCAGCGCCAAAAAGCTCAGCATCGATCTGATGAAATTGACGGAAACGTCCTTTTTGCGGTCTTTCCCGGCGAAACATGGGGCCGATGGTAAAAAGCCTGGTAATTTGCTCGGAAGACGGCATGTTGTGTTCAATGTAAGCGCGGATAACGGATGCGGTGGCTTCCGGACGCAATGTCAGCAATTCTTCATCACGGTCGCGAAAGGTGTACATCTCTTTTTCCACGATATCGGTTGTCTCACCGATACTTCTTTTGAATAATTCGGTCTTTTCCATAATAGGTATACGGATTTCCCGAAAACCGTAAGAACTGAATACTTTCCGGGCAATTGATTCCACCTGCCACCAGATGGGAGTATCTTCCGGTAAGATGTCTTTAAAGCCTTTTATTACTGTAATTTTTTCCATAGTATGTTTATCAACTTTAAAAAAGTTTCGTTAGCATATAATAATAAGCTTGGCAATAAAAATATGTTTTACCAGCAAGGACTTACCTTTGTTTAATAAATGATTCCATGTACAATTTTGTGCCGTCTGTTGTCATAGTTATTGCCCCGTCTTTATCAGTACGTAAAATTTGACATTGTGCTTCCTGATAACGCACCAGTGTTTGTGAATGGGGATGACGGAAGACATTGTCTTTACCTGCACTGATTATGGCATAACGGCAAACGGTATTTCGGATAAAATTCATACTACTGGAATGATTGGAGCCATGATGCGGAATAAAAAGGACATCACAGTTTAAATTCTTTCCCGAACGGATAAGAGTGTTTTCAACGTCCGAACCGATATCACCTGTTATTAAAAAACTTATTTGCCCGTATTTTATTTTGAATACCAAAGACGTATTATTAATAGCTTTATCTGATAGATTGTTTACATCAGCGACGCTCCGGGAAGGCCATAAAAAAATAATTTCAACATTCCCGTTCTTTTTAATCAAAGCATCAGTGGTGATGGTAAATCGCTTAATTTTTTGTTCTCTTAAAATTTTTTGCAGTATCGGATAGTTTTCATCGTCTCCAACCGCATCCGTACTCCAGAATTCCCGGACATCGAAATTATTCAATATATAAAAAAGACCAAGTAGATGATCGGGATGCGGATGAGTAAGTATTACCGTATCAATTTTACTGATTCTTTCATGATAAAGGTATGGAGCAATAACCATTTTCCCGACATCAAAGGAACTGTCTGCAAAGCCGCCCCCATCGATCAGCATATTTTTCCCACCGGGCAAACGCACTAAAACAGATGCTCCTTGACCTACATCAATCGCTGTTACCCTTAAATTACGGGATAGTTTATCGTTCAGCGAAAGATAAATTGCATCACCAATAAAAAAAATTACCATGGAAATAATTGCATATTTGAACACCAGAGGATTTCTCATCAAATATCCTTGTTCTTTCTTCATTCCGGTTTTTTTTCTGTCTTGGATAAATTTGAGAAGAAGCATAATGAATAAATAAAAAACTATTATTTCCGGGATATTTGGTTTTGTAATATTTACTGTAGACCAAGAAACAGAGGCCAGTTTATTTATTACATCAACAGATATTTGCACAAAAAATGAGGCCAGTTTAACAAAAAAACCCGCAATCGCCGGCGATAGGAATGACGTTAGAAGAACAATCATCACTATTGCCAGCGTTAATGTTCCTAAAAGAGGCACTGTGATTAAATTGGCGATAATTGTCATCAGAGAGACACGGTTAAAATAAAAAACGATAAAAGGCATGGTTCCTGCTGTCGCCGCCAGACATACGAGTATTGAAGTATACACATATCGTAGAGGAATTCGGATCCAGCCGGGAAAAACAGAAAAATCTTGATGGGGAATGTCTACCAATCGTGGAATGGTGTATATAATAGCAAGGACAGCCAGAAAAGATAACTGGAAAGAAATATCAAAAAGGGATTCCGGTGAGATGATAAGGATAATTAAACCGGCCAGGGCTATTGTGTTATAAAGATCACGTTGCTTATCCAATATTAAAGCAAACAGAAAAACCCCGGCCATTAGAGCAGCCCTTATTACTGTTATGCTCATACCGGCGATTAGGGAATAGATTAATACCAGAATAAATGCCACCGCAGCCGATAGCTTGATTACGTTTAATTTCAGCATCAGATATTCGGAAGTTTTTAAAATAATGCTGATGAAGAAAAATGCCGTAGCCGCAACCATACTGATGTGCAGGCCGGAAATAGACAGTATGTGAGACGTGCCGGTCTTGTTAAAGCTATCTCTGATAGCTGCAGGTATTTCATTTTGATTGCCGAGGCTCATGGCTTCAATAATTTCTCTTTGCGGCGATGGAGCATTGTTATAAATAATCCGCTTTAAATACATTCGAAAAGATTCCAGCCATCTTCGAATGTTGCTTGCGGAATTTTTTCTCAAAAGCACGATTCTGGAATAATCAGCAATAAAACCTGTTGCATAAATACCCTGGCGCCGGAGATAACGTTCATAATCAAAACTACCAGGATTGTTGAAGCTGGATATTTTTTTTAAAACTGATTGGAAGCGTACAAAATCTCCGTAGGAAAAATTCAAATCACCGGAAAGAATAAGGCGAACATGACCTGTAACCGGGATATAAACTCCGTTTTCCAACAATCTGATGCAGTGAACTGTTAAGATTTTTTTATTCGCATAATAAAGCGGACTTTCATCAATTATGCCCTCAACGACTTTTAGGCCGGAGTTTACATGCTTTGATATGTGGCGATCCGTATTGCCTAGATATTGTTGTTTTTGAATATTCAAAATACCGATAATTAATGTGATAAGGCAGACCAGCAAAAAAACGGCTGTCCACCATTGTTTTCTCATAAAAAGAAACAGGGAAGTGCAGCTGAAAATCAGAGCGATAAGTAATATGTTGCAGGAAAAATCAATGTAGTTTCCGATAATGATTCCGGTGCCCAACCCGATAAACGGGAAAATTAGCGGTCTGCGCATTATATCCCCCCCCGAGGATTTATCAAAATTATTAGCCAAAATAATTAAAATATTATAGCATGCCTTGCAATATGTTGCGTCAAAAAGGATATTAAAAAGTAATGGTAGAAAACAGGGAAGTTACAATAGAAGAGAAAGACAAAACCCGACTGAACCTATTAATCATTTTCAGGCTAATCATCATTACGCTGTTTCTTGGTGTTGCTATTTTTATCGATATTAAGAAAACAGGATTTCCGGTATCCGTAAGCACGCTTAACTTTTTTTATTTTATGATTGCCGCAACATACTTTTTCTCCATTGCCTACATCCTGCTTCTAAGAATAATCAAAGATTTAAAAATTAATATTTATTTGCAATCGGCAGTTGATGTTCTTTTGGTAACGTTGCTGGTTTATATTACGGGAAGTTTAAACAGCAATTATTCTGTTCTCTATACCCTAGTGATAATATACTCGGTGATATTTCTCGGACGTTACGGCGGACTCATTATAGCTTCCGCTGCGGGCATCTTCTATGGTTTGCTTTTGGATTTTGAGTTTTACAAAATCATCCCTTCCGTTCCTGCAACGGAGCATAATTACGATTTGACGGCGGAAGATGTTTTCATCCGCATATTGGTACATATTGTATCCTTTTATGTATTAGCATTTTTAGCAAGCTTTGTTGTTGAACAGGAAAAAAAGACGAGACACCTGTTACAGGAAAGAGAATCAGCATTTAATCAACTGGACTTACTTTTTCGCAGCATAATTGAATCCGTGGATACTGGCGTAATGACCATTGATTTAAAAGGTACAATAAAGACTTTTAATCGAGCAGCGGAAGAAATTACGGGATTTCCCTTTTCTTCAGTAAAAAATAAACCGGTTACCGATGTATTACCGGAACTTGCCGTTTTCCCTCCTTCGGAAAGAAAGTTGGGACAAACAAAAAACAGGATGGAAATTATACTTCAAGGTAAAAATGGAAAAAAACTTAATTTGGGATGTTCAACTTCTCCTTTAAGGGATAAACAGGATAAGCAGATCGGCAGTATCCTAATCTTTCAGGACCTTACAGAGATAAAATTAATGGAAGAAACTCTGGAAAAAAGTAAACGACTGGCGTTGATCGGTGAAATGGCTGCCGGTCTTGCCCATGAAATGAGAAACCCTCTGGCATCAATTACCGGTTCCATTGAATTATTAAGACAAAGCCTGAATTTAAAAGATACCGACGAACGTTTGATGCAGATAATAGTGCGCGGCAAAGAACAATTGGATAACTTTGTTCGCGATTTTCTTTTATTGGCCCGGCCGATTCCCCAGGTCAGGGAATTAATAAATGTGTCAGAGATTGCACAGGATGTTCTGGAAAATATAAAGCTATCCAAAGACTGGACAAGTAAAATAAAAATAAATTCATCATTGACGGAAAAAGTAACCACTCACGCCAATGCTGAACAGATCCGGCAAATAGTTCATAATTTGGTGCTAAATGCGATTCAAGCTATGGAAGAGGGTGGAATCCTATCTGTTAACGTAAAATCAATAATTCATCACAATAAAGAGGTCGTGGAACTAATAATATCTGATACAGGTCCGGGGATTGATGAAAACGAGTTACAAAAAATATTTGAGCCTTTTTATACAAATAAGGATAAAGGAACAGGCTTGGGATTGGCGATTGTCAGCAGGATTGTTGACGGGTACGGTGGAAGAATCAAGATGGAAAGCGACATTAGTAAGGGAACCGTTTGTACAGTGTGGCTGCCGAGCAAAAGATAACATATAATTTATATACAGGCTATAGATTCCGTTGAAGGGAGATGATTACATGGCGAAGATTTTGGTTGTCGATGATGATCAGGGCATGAGGGAGTTTATGGAAATAATGCTGACTAAAGAAGGTTACGATGTAACCACAACCGAAGGTCCGGCCAAGGCGCTCAATATTTGTCACAAGACCGCTTTTGATCTGGTGATAACGGATTTGAAAATGCCGAAGATCGATGGTATTGAATTTTTGAAAAACATAAAAGATCTGAGACCGGAAACAATAGTAATTCTGGTTACTGCTTATGCGTCAGGGGAAACAGCCGTCAATGCGATGAAAGAAGGAGCTTATGACTATGTGGAGAAAGGCGGCAGTATTGATGAATTAAAGCGAATTGTTCGTTCTGCGCTTCTCAAAAAAGGTTTAATCAATGAAAAAAATGAAACGAAACACATAAAGGAAGAATTATCATTCTGCGGCATGATCGGGGTGACGCGGGAAATGCAGAAAATATACGCAACGATTAAAAAAGTGGCAGATACGCCGGCAAATATTTTAATTCTTGGCGAAAGTGGAACAGGAAAGGAGCTGATAGCCCGGGCTATTCATGAAAATTCTTCACGCTCCACAATGCCCATAGTAGTAATTAATTGCGGAGGAATACCGGAAAACCTGCTGGAGAGTGAGTTCTTTGGTTATACCAAAGGTTCTTTTACCGGTGCTTATAACGATAAAGCAGGCCTTTTTGAAATGGCCCGGGGAGGAACGATTTTTCTTGATGAAATTGGTGAATTATCGCCGCTCCTGCAGGTTAAACTTTTAAGAGTTGTCCAGGAAAAAACTTTCCGGCGTATCGGCGGTGCTGACGATATCAAAGTTGACGTGCGTATAATTTCCGCAACCAATCAGAACCTGGAGGAAAAAGTTAAGAGGGGAGATTTCCGTGAGGATTTATATTTTCGCCTCAATGTAATTCCCATACACATGCCGCCGCTCCGGGAGCGTAAGGAGGACATACCATTATTAACAAAACATTTTATCGAAAAGTATGCCCGGGAATTTAATAAGGAAATACGTACAATATCTTCCTATGCCATGGAATTATTAATGAATTATGCCTTTCCCGGTAACATTCGCGAGTTGGAGAATATTATTGAGCGCAGTGTGGCCATGGAAAGCTCCAACATAATTTTACCGGAAAATTTATTATTGTCATCAAGTGCCGCTGATATAAACAACCTGCATATCGAAATTCCCGATAAAGGTATAAATTTGAATGAGGAAATGGGGAAAATAGAAAAAAAATTCATTGAAAAAGCCTTGCAAAAAGCTAAGGGATCAAAAACACGAGCCGGTGAACTCTTACAGGTAACATTTGATTCCTTACGCTATCGCATTGAGAAACTGGGAATTGAGTAAATTCGGAGTCGTTGTTTCCTATAACTCTGAAATAAATTTTTAAATCAACAACATTCACTTTTTTCTTGACTTTTAATACCGCTTCGCTTTATATGCCAAAACCAAGAGGTTAATGAAAAATATGATTAAAAAATCGTTTTCTTATCAGGTAGCTTTTTTTTATTTTTTTAGCTTTAGCGCCAAGGTCTGCCTGATAGGATCATGACCACTTCCAAAGGGAAATGAACCGTGGGCAGATGAATATCAGCCCACGGTTTTTTTTTGTCATAAATTTTCGAATCATAAAAAGGGAGGGTAAAATGAAAAAAAATAATTGGTTGATAGGAATGATGGCCGCGGTTTTCTTGATTGCCGGTTATACCGATGGCCTGGCCAAAGCTATAAAAGTCGGAGCAGCTATAAATATGACGGGACCTGCATCAACCTGGGGGCAGTTTCATGAAAAAGGTCAGCGTGATTATTTCCGTTATGTCAATGAAGTCAAAGGTGGGGTTTCCGGCAACAAGATTGAAATGATTTCCGTGGATACTGCTTATAAGGTGCCGGAAGCCGTAGCCGCGGTGCAGAAATTTGCTCTGCAGGATAAAGTAGACATGATTGCTACCTGGGGTGCCGGCGAAGGACTGGCCGCAAAGCCGATTGTGCAAAAATATAAAATACCAACCATAAACTATTCCACCAGTTGGGAAATTCTGGAAAAGCCTATTGAGTATATGTATCTGCCTTTCGGCAGTTATAAAATGGATTGCCAGGCAGTATTGGAATATATCCGGGCAATCCATAAGGGGAATAGTGCTCCGAAAGTCGGACTGCTTACATATAATAATGCCTATGGCCGTTCAATTCATGAACCCAGTAAAGAATATGCGGCCAAATTAAATATCAGTATTGTAGCAGTTGAAGAATTTCCGCCGAAAACAGTTGATCTGAACACGGAGCTGCTGCGACTGCAGAAAGCCGGCGCCGAATATATCTTCATGCAGATGTTGCCATCGGCAATTATAACTGCCTTTAAGAGTTCGGATCGTATTAATTACAATCCTTTATTTTTAGGTACGTGGACATCAACTGATCCGGATTTTTTTAAGATGAGCAAAGGATTGATTCGCGACCGCCTGGTTATTCAATTTCCGGGAGTACTGCCGACGGATAAAGCTTCTGGAATGGACATAATGAAAGAGCTTTGGAAGCGTTATAAAACGGTAGAAAAATTTGACGCATCTTACTGGGAGGGAGTTGCCGTCGGCATGATTATGGAGAGGGCGTTTATCCGTGCATACGAAAAATCAAAAACTATAAACCCCGAAACAATAAATGCCGCTATGGAGTCTTTTCAAAATGAAGATTTCGGCGGTTTGATACCCAAAGTTACTTATACTAAAGAAGATCATGGTGGTTCATTTACTGCCCGGATGGTAAAGGTAAAGGAAGACGGAACATACGTGCCGCTTACCAATTTTTATGTTCCGGGAAAAAGCAAGATAAAACTGATCAAGTAATTATTCAAGGATAGACATGAAAGCTTTTCGTGGCCGGCCGTCTATAATGAGCGACCGGCGGGAAGAAGATAAAAAGGCCGAATTGGCCATCAACAACCTCAGCCTGAGTTTTGGCGGCGTAACTGCCGTTAAAGATGTCAGTCTTGATGTTCACACAGGAGAATTGATGGCTGTGATTGGCCCCAACGGAGCAGGTAAAACCAGTTTGCTTAATTGTATTACCGGCTTCTATCATCCGCAAAAAGGCCGGATAATTTTTAATGATCGGGATATTACCAATTTGCATACGCATGAATTAGTGGGAGTCGGTATCGGCAGGACATTTCAGAATATCGAGCTGTTTCCCGGTATGACGGTGCTCGCAAATATGACTCTGGCCCGTCATATCCACTGCCGTTACAGCTTTATCGGCTCTTGCCTGTTTTCCGGGGCGGTAAAAAATGAAGAAATCCGGCACCGGCAAATTCTGGAGGAAATAATCGATTTTTTGGAGATGCAGCCCATTCGCAAAAAAACCGTCGGTTCTCTACCCTATGGAATGATGAAAAGAGTGGAATTGGGTAGGGCTCTTGCTTTGGAACCGCGCTTGCTCATTTTAGATGAACCGTTTGCCGGAATGAACCTGGAAGAGAAAGAAGATATGGTGCGTTTCCTTATGGAATTAAACAAAACATGGAGACTCACGATGATTTTAGTCGAACATGACATGTCTATAGTCATGAGCATTTCGCAGCGAATCATGGTTTTGAATTTTGGTGAAAAACTGGGCGAGGGGACACCCGCGGAAATCAGCAGTCATCCGGAAGTAATTAAAGCCTATCTGGGTGATGTTGAAAAATTATAATGGAATACAGGCGGAATATTTTGGATTCAACCAGACAAATAAACATGGAGAACGAAAATACTCTTCCGCAGATACTTGCCGGTAATGCGGCTAAATACGGCGATCGTAAAACCGCTATCCGTGATAAGGCTTACGGAATCTGGCAGAAGTACAGCTGGAATGATTATTATCGCTTTATGAAAAAGACGGCCGGCGGATTGGCCGCCCTGAACCTCAAGAGGGGCGAAACGGTTTGCCTGATTGTGGAAAATCATCCGGAGTGGTTATTTTCGGTAATTGCCGCACACGCTTTGGGAGCAACAACTCTCAATTTATTTACCTCATCAGTCGCCGAGGAATTGTGCACATCAATTAAGCGAATTAATTCTCCGATTGTTGTGGTGCAGGATCAGGAACAAACAGATAAGCTTCTGGAAGTCAGAGATAAGCTTCCTCATATTCGGAAAGTTGTTTATATCGATCCTACCGGAATGACTTCTTACGAAAATGATCCATGGTTGATAAGCTACGCCCGTTTATTGGAAGCAGGAGATAAATTTCTTCAGGAAAATAAAAATTTTATTGAAGAAGAAATAAAAAAAGGTCGTTCTGATGATATTGCCGTAATGATCCAAACTTCAGGAACTACCGGTATTCCAAAGATGGCAATGCTTTCCCATCGTAATTTATCCGCAATTGCCGGACAATGGACTGAAGCCAATGGTATTAATCCGGAGGAAAACTGGATGTCGATATCACCGCCGGCCTGGATAGTAGATCAGATGTGGTGTATGGGTGTTGCCCTCGTGAGCGCAATGACAGTCAATTTTCCCGAGACAGCCGAAACAATGCTCGAAGATTTCCGTGATATCGGTCCGTCCATGATTATTACATCTTCTCGTTTTTGGGAAGATATGGCTTCCCGTATCCGGGTAAAAATATCCGATGCCGGATGGTTAAAAAGAAAATTATTTTTTCTTGGAGAGAGAATTGGCAAAGCAGTTGTCGGGAAAACCGCCAAAAAAGTTCCTATACATCCGCCCTTAAAATTATTGTATCAGTTAATGTCTTTCCTCGTTTATCGCCCGCTTCTGGATCGAATGGGGTGTTCCTGTTTCCGCAGTGCTTTTACCGGTGGTCATCCCATCAGCCCGGATGTAATTCTTTTTTTTCGCGCCGTCGGTTTGAATCTTAAGCAATGTTATGGTTTGACCGAAGCCGGCGGCATCTTTCAGGTTCAGCCGGACAAGGAAGTAAAGCTGGAAACAGTCGGAAAACCGTTACCACAAACCGAGGTGAAAATTGCCGATGATCAGGAAGTGCTGGTAAAAAGTCTTGCTAATTTTTCCGGTTATTATAACGACTATCAGGCCACACAAAATGCTTTTCTGGACGGATGGCTGAAAACGGGTGATGCCGGTTACATTGATGCTGACGGTCATTTATTAATAATCGGCCGAAAAGAAGATATTATCCGCAATAAGAGCGGGGAAGCTTTTTCTCCTGATTTTATCGAAACCCGTTTAAAGTTCAGCCCCTATATTAAAGAAGCGGTCATTTTCGGGGAAAACCGTCCCTTTATAACTGCAATGATCAACATAGATATGGGAAATGTCGGCAACTGGGCGGAAGAGCGGATGATTCCCTATACGACATATATGGATTTGTCTCAGCAACCGGCGGTCGAAGAACTGATTTTGAAAGAGGTGCGGAATGTTAACGAGCAATTGCCGGACTTGATGAAAGTCAAAACATTCATTCTGCTTTACAAACTCCTGGATGCCGATGAAGAAGAACTTACCCGCACCGGTAAAGTAAGAAGGCGTTTCGTTTACGGTCTTTATATTAAAATTATCGAAGCTATGTACCGCAATGAAAAAAATGTTCCGGTCCGGGGTAAAGTCCGTTACCGTGACGGCCGTATCGGTGAAATCGAAACAACAGTAAATATAATAAAAGTCTGATCAAGAGGATTCTAAAATGGATTTTTTTCTTCAATTGCTGGTTAACGGTGTTTGCGTAGGGCTCCTTTATGGAATATCCGCCATGGGTTTCGTGATGATTTTCAAATCATCCAGTGTGCTCAATTTTGCTCATGGCGAGCTTCTGGCCTTAGGGGCTTTTTTCTTTTTAGCACTGATCACCTGGGTGAAATTGCCTATTTTAATAGCTTTCATTTTGACACTGATCGGCTGTTTTATCCTGGGATTTATCATTGAAAGATTCTTTTTAAGACCGCTGATCGGAGAAAAACTTATTTTTGTCATCATGCTTACGGTTGGGCTGGCCGCAATGTTCAAAGGATTTATTCTGCTTATCTGGGGTGGTAACTTGCACACTTATCCGGAATTTCTACCGGAAACCATGTCTTTGCAATGGGGATCCATTTACATTGCTCCCGTTTATACGGCAACCCTGGTTATCAGCGTTCTGTTTCTGGTTTTGTTCGGATTATTTTTTAAAAAATCTTCACAGGGAATATATATGCGCTCGGTCGCCGACAATCAAAAAGCCGCTCTTTCATTGGGTGTTCATGTCCGGCGTGTATTTGCTTTATCCTGGGCAATTGCCGCTCTTGTTGCCAGTATGAGTGGGATAGTGTTGGGAATAATTAATGGTGTTAATGTACATGATTTGAGTTCCATCGGGTTAAAAGTCTTTCCGGTGGTCATTTTAGGCGGACTGGACAGCATCGGCGGCGCCATCATCGGCGGAATAATCATCGGGCTTCTGGAAACTTTTACCGGCGGTTATTTATCACCGTCACTGCGTGATGTAGTACCTTATATTGTGCTGGTCTTTATTTTACTGATTAAGCCTTACGGACTATTCGGCCTTGTGGAAATTGAGAGGGTTTAGATGAGAAGATTTTCATTTCATCCCTGCGGCAATTATCGTGAAAAATATGCCCAGGAACTAACTATATTCGAAACAGACTACGGCCGGATTTGCATGGGCATTTTTCTGCTGTTATTCTTTTTTGCCGCACCGTTTATAGTCAGCCCATATATGCTGTATGTTTTAAATACTATCGGTATTGCCGCCATTGCCGCAATTGGTCTCAATATTCTTGTAGGTTACACAGGACAAATATCTCTGGGTCATGGTGCTTTTTTTGGCGTCGGAGCATATGCTGCGGCGATTCTGGCCACCCGATTGGGGATTGGTTTTTACTTTGCCATTCCGGCAGCCGGCATTATCACTGCTCTTGTCGGTATGGTTTTCGGAATTCCTTCCGGACGGCTGAAAGGACTTTATTTAACAATTGCCACTTTGGCCGGTCAGTTTATAATTGAGTATGTTCTGGTTCATTGGGACAGTCTGACCAAAGGAACAATGGGCATAACAATCCCGGCGGCAAAAATATTTAACTGGGAAATAGCCGGCGATAGGGCATTTTTCTTTCTGATATTTGTGAGCCTGGTTTTAATGACCTGGTTTGCAGTCAATATCATGCGCAGCAAATACGGACGTGCTTTTATTGCCATTCGTGATAATGACCGGGCGGCGGAAGGCATGGGTATTCCGATTTTTAAATATAAGTTGCTGTCCTTTGCCATCAGCTCTTTTTATGCAGGCTTTGCCGGAGCGCTCTGGGCGTATTATATGGTGAGCATTACTGCGGAACCTTTTAACCTCAGTCTTTCCGTAGAATATATTGCCATGGTTATCATTGGCGGTATGGGTAATATTCCGGGGGCTATTTTCGGTGCAACATTCATTACACTGCTCAACGAGTTTTTGCGATACATTACCGGCTTGCTTATGAATATAGGAGTGATCACCAGCTCCGGTTTGAATATGGCGCCGCTCCGGGAATTTGTCTTCGGCCTGGCCATAGTTTTATTTATTTTACTGGAACCACGGGGGCTTGCTGAATTGTGGCGTATAATACGCTCCAGTTTTCGGCTTTGGCCATTTTCATACTAGAAAACCGGCATGAAAGCAGGGCTGGTAATTTTAAGATTATTCCTGCTGGCGGGAGTAAGGAATATTATGGGTGAAATACTTTTACAAATAAATAACATATCTGTTGTGTATTCAGATGTTATCCAGGTATTAAAAGGCGTTTCTTTGAGTGTGGAAAAAGGACATATCGTATCTCTTCTGGGTAGCAATGGTGCCGGCAAGACAACAACTCTCAAAGCAATATCCGGTTTACTTAAACCAGAAAACGGAGAAGTGACGGATGGATCAATTATATACGAGAATAAAAACATTCAAAACCAGTCTCCGGAATATATTACTCGTCAGGGAATCATTCAGGTACTGGAAGGACGCCAGCCGTTCAAATATTTAACTATCGAAGAAAATTTACGAGTCGGAACGGCAACAAGAATAGGCAAGCCGTATAAACAGGACCTGGAACTGGTTTATAATTATTTCCCCGCACTGGTGGCCAGAAGAAAGTCTCTTGCCGGATATTGCAGTGGTGGAGAGCTGCAGATGCTCGTTATCGGCCGGGCTTTGATGGCCCATCCGCAGCTTTTAATGCTGGATGAACCATCTTTAGGGCTGGCTCCTCTTGTAGTTAAAGAAATATTTAATATAATTAAAAAAATTAATGAAGAACACGACACTACAATTATTTTAGTGGAGCAAAATGCCAATATGGCACTGCAAGTTGCACATTACGGATATGTTATGGAAAACGGCAAGATTGTTATGGAAGGTACTGCCAAAGAATTATCCGAAAATCCGGACGTAAAGGAATTTTATCTGGGCATGGCGGCATCAGGCGTTGCCAAATCTTATAAAGATGTGAAATCATATCGCCGTCGCAAACGCTGGCTGTGATGAAAACAAGGCGTCAGAAACAAAATTAAAATTAGCATTGATTTTCACAAACGGCATGTTCCTTCATACGCTTTTTCCCTATCAGGTAGGCATCGATTATTGCCGCTGCCCATAAAAGGACAATAATCAGAACCAATATGGAAAAATAACCGAGATCAATTGCCCCGAATGCCTGAAGAGCTAATTTTACAATTGCCGCTATGTCTACCTCTCCTTTTTTCAAAGGAGCTGTCTTAACAATCTGCACAGCGATTTGAAATACGGCCCCGCAAATCATCAGCATTCCGGCCAGTACAGGGAGAAGAAACAACATTCCGCGTTTATATTTTTTTAAATAAAAATGTCCCCAGCCTGGGAAAAGTAAAGCGTTGTATAATGCCGCTCTGACTGCTAAATTCATGCATTCTTCCTTTTTAGAAATATCAAAAATTAAAGAAGAATTGTCATATCCTTCATTTTTAATTGAATATCGGAAGAGCCGTTCCATTGGTTGATCTGCGGGGTAAAGGCGATATCAACATGCGTATCGGCAATTTTATTTAGATAGCCGCCCATTGCAAACCAAATGGAATTGCAGGACATGCCGTTGCTGGTAAGATGCATTTTCAAGTGATTATTACCGACAATATTAGGTGATGAAACTTTGATATTACGGGCACACAGTACCGGTTCCGGATTTTTACTGCCAAAAGGTGCGAGCATCTGCATCTGATTAACTAAGCTAAAGTTTATATCTTTAAGCCGACATTCAGAATCAATAATTGTTTGAGAAACAAGATCGGAAAATTGACCGCTGTCAATAATTATTTCATCCAGAAGACAGGCAAACTCATCAATATCATCTTCTTTGATGGAAATGCCTGCGGCATGGCAATGTCCGCCATAGGAAAGTAATAAAGAGGCACACTGCTCAATTCCTTTATAAATATTAAAATCAGAAACACTGCGGCCGGATCCCTTGCCGATACCGTCTTTTAAACTAATAACAAACGCCGGACGGTTGAACAAATCAACAAGCCGGGAAGCAACGATACCTACTACTCCCGGATGCCATTTGTCTGATGCAAAAACCAGTGCATTAATTTTTTCAATGTCGGGATTATTGCTGATTTTTTCCAGTATTTCATTTAATATTATTTTTTCCATTGATTGCCGGCGGCGGTTATATATATCAAGCTTTCCCGCGAGCGTTCTGGCCTCTTCCATGTCTTCCGTGAGAAGAAGAGCTACGGCATCGAGCGGGGAAGCAATGCGTCCTGCCGCATTTATACGCGGGATAAGACAAAAAGATGCTTTGAAAGAATCGATAATCTGTCCTTCGATGCCGCTAACTTCTTTAAGTGCCCTTATTCCCGGGCGTTTGCCTGCAATGATTAACTCCAGGCCGATTTTGGCAAATATCCTGTTTTCATCTATCAGCGGTGCAATATCACCGATAGTTCCCAAAGCTACAATATCTAAATATTCTTTTAAGTTAGGATAATTTTCATCTTTCCAGAAGCCTTCTTTACGCAGGCTGCCACGCAAGGCAATCAGAAAATTGTAAGCAATGCCGACACCGGCCAGTTCTTTAAAAGGGAAGGTACAGTCTTCACGATTGGGATTGATGTTGGCAACGGAGGGCGGTAGAGTGCCGGAGATGGCATGATGGTCCAAAACAATAGTATCGATGCCCAGAGACCGGGCATAGGATATCTGATCATAATCAGAAATTCCACAATCAACGGTAATAATCAAATTAACATTGTTATCTTTGAATTTATCGATGGCCTTGTTTTTTAAACCATAGCCTTCTTGAACACGGTCCGGAATGTAATAAGTGACATTAGCTCCGATTTCTTTAATGAATTTAAAGAGAATGACCACGGATGTTATTCCATCTGCATCATAGTCACCATATATTACAATTTTTTCATTATTATGAATTGCTTTCAGCAGGCGCTGAATTCCCGCTTTCATGTCCTTCATCAAGAATGGACTGTGCAAATCACTGAGAGATGGATTGAGATAACGACGGGTACCTTCTATGCCAGCAAGATCCCGATTAGCAAGTATCTGGGAAATAATCGGGTGTATGTCAAATTCTTTACTTAACGAATTTTCCAGTTCTTTGTTACCGGTTTCTCTAATTTTCCATTGTGTTGCCGGCAGCGCTTTAACAAGTGTCATTATTCTATCTTTTAATTTTTCTCTGGGTGTATTCTATCAAGGTTAATCCCGATGTCAAGGTTTCATTATTTTTTTTCAAAAATAATAAGACTCTCGGTTTCTTTTTTAAAGCTATGCTATTTGTATTGTTAACTTTATTTAATTTCTTTTGCCTGTCATTAAATCTTCTAATTATACAACTTATGGTCATCAACTTGATCTTTGAAGTGATCAATGCTAAATATAAACAATGATTAAAAAATGGTTTAAATTAAAGCGGAATCATATTGCTCCGGTTCAATTTATAGTTGAAGGCTATGAAGGCATGGCTACAGTTTCAACTATTGATTCCCATTCCGCAATTATACAAATTTGCATTATGCCCGATTTTGTTCAGGAAATAGTTTGTGTCATGGAAAGCCTAAAAAATAAGTATTTTCTGGAAGAGATAAAATATTACTGATTAATGAGGGTTGTTTGCTGTTCTATTGTCTTCCTTTGATCTTATTTAAATTGTCCGTATTGAAGAACTAAATCTTATGCTCATGCTTACCCATACATATTTCTTGCAGAATTTCTTAGATACTCTTGGGGTAAAAAAAATTAATCCGGATGTTTTCGTCTACAATATAGTACCTGATTTACTGACTATTCATCCGGCCATTACTTCCCGGCAAACACATAAAATTAAAAGATTGCGGCGAATTCCACCCCTTTATCCCAAAGCCGCCTATATTATGTTCCATTTACTGTTTGATGACCTGGCTCACTATGGGTTAATATGTTCAGGAATCCCGGCTGATTTTAATCCGGATTCTCAGGGCTATTCATATATTAAAGGAAAAGCATTGGTCCGGCCGATCATGGAATTTCAAAAAAAGCTCAACAGGGAAGTATCATATAATGAAGCAGTGTATCGTTCCCATCTGGTGGTTGAAATGATCTATGACCTTGCCATTATGGATCAAATCAACAACAATCAGACAATCGGGCTTTTGGCAGAAGCCGTCCTAAGCACAACTGAAAATAGTACCGATGAATTTATTGCCACAATAAACTGGCTTTACGGCCTGGGCGAAAAAGAAATCCGTGAAGTATTAAAAAGGGCATGTTCTTATGTAACAAAAGAAAGGCTTCAGAAAATAATGAATATTGATGGCCGGATTCGACTCTATGCAGACAAATTCGGCCTGCGGAATAATGAGCAATTATATTGTCCCGACATTAAAAACATTTTTCTTCAAGCAAGAGAGTTACTCGGTGATAACGAAATCTTTTTGAGAGAAGCTGCGGAAGCTGTAAAAAAACACGGCTGGCTGCCGCCAGTTACGTAGCCTTTTTCACAAAGCCCGAACGGATGCAACGAGTGCATACTTTAACTCTCTTTACTTTTCCTGATTTATCATCAACGCAACGTAATTTTTGCAGATTAGGAAGCCATGCCGTTTTTGTTTTATTGTTGGCATGACTGACATTATTACCTACGGACGGCTTTTTGCCGCAAATTTCACAAACACGAGACATGAAAAATCCTCCTAAAAAATGTGCGTCGTTACTAAACCATAAGACGTTATAATGCAAGCATTTTTTTATTAATTTAATCTTTCATAGAGTGCGGTTGCCCTGTTGCCTCCAAAACACGCGACCATAAATCTCCCCGCGGGTCGATTTTGCGGCGGGATAAGGCGGCGCTCAAGGGTAAATGCACATATTCGTCTTTCATCAGAGCAACCAGCAGACCGGTTTTACCGGCCATGGCGGCATGAACTGCATATTGTCCCAACGAACTGCAATAGATGCTGTCGGAAGCGTTAGCCGGAACGGAACGGATCATATAACTTGGTTCAATGTATTTTAAATTAATTTCCAAATTTATTTTTTGGAAATATTTCTCAATTTCATTTTTCAGAAAAATACCAACATCATGCAGCCGTAAATTACCGGAAGGATCAGTCTCGATCAATTCATCAGATTTTCTTAAAAGATCCTGACCGGCACCTTCGGCAACCAGAACAACGGCATGGCCACTGAATTTAATGCGCTTTTCGAGAAACGCCAAAAATCCGTTCTTACCGGTAAGGGCAAAAGGAACCTCGGGAATTAATACGAAATTTGTATCATTTTGGGCAAGGGCGGCACTGGCCGCAATGTGACCGGAGAGCCTGCCCATTATTTTAATCAGACCGATGCCGTTTATGGCACCTTTGGCCTCAACATGAGCACAGCGAATAGCGTGAACAGTTTCCGCAATGGCCGTATCAAAACCGAAGGATTTCTGAATCAGGTTAAGATCATTATCAATTGTTTTGGGAATACCGACAACGGAGATGTTTAAACCAAGTTCGCTTATTTTTTCTGTTATTTTCTGTACGGCCCGCATGGTTCCATCGCCGCCGATACAGAAAAGGATATCTATCCGGTGATCAGAAAGCGATTTTACTATCTTATTAATGTCCTGATGTCCCCGGGAACAGGAAAGAAAACTTCCTCCGATGCTTGTTATATCTTTAACCATTTCCGGTGAAAGTTGAACCATCCGGTGTCCAAATTCCGGAATCAATCCGCGAAAACCGTATCGAATACCGTAAATATTTTTGATGCCGTAACGGTAAAAGAGTTGCATGGTAATTGATCGGATAACATCATTAATACCGGGGCAAAGACCGCCACATGTGACAATAGCCGCTTTTGTCATACCCGGATCAAAGAAAATGTCCTTGCGTGGGCCGGCTAATTCAATGGAAAGAGGTATGGTCTGCCGGTTTCCGTCTCCAGCATCGTTACGGAGATAGCCGTCCAGAAGCAATCGTTTATTTTCAGTTGTAAAATTGCTGATATTTAAGGGTGAAGTAAATTTTCTTTTACCTAAATCGGCTATGGTAAAATCATATACTGGAGAGCTCATAATTATTAAACTCCACCGGCAATTACTCTGGCTGCTGCATTCATGCCGGAAATTATTTCTCCCTCAAATCCGGCATCTGTAAGCAACGATCCACCGGTGAGGAACACATTGTTAAAGCGTGTTTTGTTTGTCCGGGCGGCGAAGCAGGAAATAAGAGAATTATTAATTTTATATTTGGGGCTAAACACACTACGGGATGTTTTAGACAATTCGATGGATTTATCAAGATCAAATAATTCTATATTTTCTTTTAAGAAAGGAAGGAAAAATTCCATTCGTGCAAGAATTGAGGAAGCTGTAACTTCTAAATTTTCCCGGGACCATGCTTGGGGATTATTCGGTAAAAATACGGTTGCTGTCATTGACAATTTATCGGAAGGGTAAATTGATTCATTATCCGGCATGTTGGATTCCAAAATAATCAGATTATCATCGAAAATATTTTTCTGGATATCGGAAACCAAAGCCAGATGATATGCCATCTTTTCCGGGACACACTTTCTGGCACAACCCAGATGAATTGTGAAAGGTAAATACAAGACTTTAACCGGACTTATCCAGTCGCCCAGATTCATCGGTTTGCCGGCAAATAATAAAACCATCTTTTCCCATTTGGTGCTGACAATCAGGTTTTTTGATGAAATCACAGTGGTATTACCTGTTCTATCGTTAACTTCAATTTCTACTGCTTTTTCTCTTGTTTTGATACTTAATATTTTGCAATGACTTAAATATAACCCTTTATTTGCTTCTAATTTTTCAATCAGTGAATTAAAAATGATCTGCTTCCCCTGGGGAAAACGATAAATACCGCGAAAAGGGGCACAATATTGAAAACTGGAGGAGAAACTGTTTTGGTGACCTATATTACTGGCCAGCAATGCCTCCTGTGCCTCAAATATTTTATTCAGGGCAGCATTGTGCTTCAAAAGATTTTTAAACCTGGCATTATCGGCTTGATGCCTCAGTAAATGAGGAAGTAATTTAAAATAATGATAGCAATCTTTTAAGCTGAGGGGACGGATGTAAGGGTGATTACGCAACCACTGGCTGAAAACTGCACATTCTTTTATCACTGATTCATAAAAGATACTGATTTCTTTGGCTTCACGAGGAAACTCTCTGAACATTTCGCTTATCAGAGCTTCTTTTTCATTAAAAAAATCAATCCGGTGTTCCGGCAATATTATTTGGTAAGCAGGATTTAATAAACGGCCTTCTCTCTCAATCGGCTGAATATCAAGCTCTGCAAGCAGTGAAAGGCAAGTCTGATTGACTCCGAGACCATTTAAGGGTGTGGGATCAACATTAAAGGCAAAATCGCCGAACAGACAAACTCCACCTGTCCCGTATTCAGCCATAAGTATTGTGTCCAGACCATAATTTGCCGCGACAGCTGCCGCTGTGTGTGCAGAAAGATCATCGCCGATGACTGTCAAATCATGCATACAATTTATCTATTTCCTCTGATGATAAAACATCAAAATCTTCAGAAAGAAGTAATGCACTGGTAACGCCCATTCCACTGATCAGTGCTTTGCCCTGATAAAGGCAGTGTACAGCGCAAGAAGGGCTGCGTTCCTTTAATACGGCTCTGCTTATTTTATTCTGCCTGGCAATTTTTAATACTTCCTGCGCACCCGCTATAAATTCCAGAGTAACATCAATACCAGCGGAATTAATAACTCTGGCTCGACCCGATAAGACATCAAAGCCGTTGCCGTTAATTATTTGTGCCGGCGCGCGCGGAGTTGCAAGTCCTCCCAATTGCTCCGGGCAAAGAGGAATTGCGCCAGACAAATATAATAATCGTTTTTCGGCCGGATACTTTAAGCCGTTCCAACGACATTTCAGGCCTAATAAGCAAGCGCTTACAATAAACACGATATTAAAATCCTGCCAAAGCAGGGTTATGCAATGCAATTTCATCTATTTCTTCAGCATTATTAACCTGAACTTTACGTCCCGTTATTTTTAATCTGCCTTCGGCAAAAAGTTGAATTGCCCTGGGATAAATCCGGTGCTCTTCTTTTAATATACGGCAGGCAAGGGATTCTTCGGTATCATTTTGTAATACGGGAACAACACTTTGAATAATAATGGGTCCGTCGTCAACTCCTTCATTAACAAAATGAACTGTACAACCGGAAAATTTTACGCCGTATTCATAGGCGTTTTTTTGACCATGAGTTCCCCGAAAAGAGGGCAAGAGGGCAGGGTGAATATTCATTATTTTCTGAGGGAACGCTCGTAAGAAAACCGGGGTTAGAATACGCATGAATCCGGCCAGTACAACCAGATCAATTTCATAATCTTTTAATATTCGAATCAACTCCGTATCGAAATCTTCTCTGGTTTTGAAATGCTCATGCTGCAAAACGGCAACAGACAGGCCGTGCTTTTGAGCTCTTTCCAGTCCCAAAGCATGCTTATTATTACTGATGACAATTTTAATTACGGCTTTCAAAGTGTCTTTTTCGATATTATCGATAATTGATTGGAGATTGGAGCCGCTGCCGGAAATTAAAACGCCTAATTTTAATGGTTCCGTCATTTTGATTACCATCAAGTATCACTGAAGCAAACCAGGGATTGTTTCTTTTCCTTTTTCTCCACGCTGCCGATCATATATGCCTTTTCACCCAGTACTTCCAAACGGTGAATGACTTCTTTATATTCTTTTCCCGCAGCGACAATCATCATGCCGATACCCATATTAAAAACACGGAACATTTCTTTTTCTTCAACCTTGCCTATTTCTTTAATAACCTGGAAGACAGGCGGAACTTCCCAGCTGTTTCGGGAAATTACGCAACGACAGGTCTGGGGAATTATCCTGGGTATATTATCATAGAATCCGCCACCGGTTATATGAACAAGTCCTTTGATATTAAAATTTTTAAAAAGATTAAGCAGTGGTTTAACGTAAATTCTTGTAGGTTCCAGAAGCTCCATTCCGATAGGTTTTTCCAGTCCCAAAATTTTATCGGTAACCTTTAATTTCCCTTTTTCCAATAAAACTTTACGGGCCAGGGAAAAACCGTTACTATGCAGGCCGCTCGATGCGACTCCGATGATAACGTCATTAACACTTATTGTTGAACCGTCAATAAGTTTTTCCGAGTCAACCGCACCGACACAGAAGCCGGCCAGATCATATTCGCCTGGTTTATAAAATCCGGGCATCTCCGCTGTTTCTCCGCCGATTAATGTGCAACCGGCTTGCCTGCAGCCCTGAATAACACCCTCGACAATTTTTACGCTTTTTTCCAGTTCCAGTTTGCCGGTTGCCAGATAATCGAGGAAAAACAAAGGTTCGGCGCCCTGTACCACGACATCGTTAACAGACATGGCAACAAGATCAATGCCGATAGTGTCATGTTTGTCCATTAATTGAGCAATTTTGAGCTTAGTTCCTACACCATCGGTGGAAGAAACAAGAATTGGATTTTTAAATTTTGCAGAATCGAAACGAAAAAGTCCGCCGAAACCTCCTATTCCCGAAACAACTTCCTTGCGTGCGGTAGTTTTAATTAATGGTTTTATACGATCAATAAAATCATTGGCAGTGTCAATATCGACGCCTGAATTTTTATAGGTAGATTTAGTTGGCATATTCCCTCGTTTGATTGTTTCGTTTGTTAAATTTAATACTGGCTGATCTAACGTAAATCGGCATTTAAGTCAATCAATCCTTGCGTAAACAGAATATATTTGTTAACAAAATTTGTCAATTGTTCAATAATAATCACATCCATAACATCTGAAGCGTGATGGTGCAAAATGGAAGCAATCAAAAAGATCCTGACCAAAATTGAACAACCTCTCAATTTTGCCATTCAGAACAATTTTAAAAATCTACCTAACATTAAAGATTTGGGTAAATCTCTCATAAATTTGCTGGAGTTTTTAAAAAGATCGATGCCTGCTTCCACAAGGAAGGAAGATTTGGCGAAAATTGAAGAGCTGTTAAATGTATTTATTGATTATGATGTGCAGAAGCTGGAACTCAAAAAAATAAGAATCGGAAAAGCAATACAGTTATTGGAGCAACTTAAAGCAGCCATCAATTCAAACAGAGAAGTAGATAAAGAACAATATCGGGATGCACAATCGATCCGGCAAATATCCGATTTAAAGGAAGCATTGACCAAGTTGACACTGCCCGTGCAATATTTAAAAGGTGTCGGGCCGAAGATGGCAGACCGTTTTCTGGCCAAGAAAATAAGTAATGTAGAGGATTTGCTTTATTTCTTGCCGCGTACTTATGAAGACAGACGGGAAATCAAAAAAATAAATAGACTGGAAACCGGGAAAATTCAGACCATCATGGGCAAAGTCACCCTGGCTGAATACAAATATTACGGCAGAAAACGTATAATGGAAATTACCATAACCGATAATACCGCTAATCTCACGGCAAAATGGTTCAAAGGCCGGGTGTCTTACTTACTCGGTATCTTTAAAAAAAACGTGCGAGTAATCTTTACAGGCAATGTGACGGATAGTTATACCGGTAAAACAATGATTCATCCTGACTATGAAATACTTGACGATAATGATGAAGATTTGCTGAATTTTAAAAGAATTGTTCCCGTGTATTCCGAAACGGAAGGCTTGCATCAGAAGTATATCCGCAAAATTATTTATTTTGCTCTGGAACATTACAGTCGTTATATCACCTCACCGATCCCGGCGGACATTTGTAATAAGCGAGACTTGATCAATTTTCAAGATGCGTTGAGAGCAGTCCATTTTCCGCGAAACAACGATCCTGTGGAAGAATACATATCCAGCCGTTCGGCGGCTCACCGCAGGCTTATTTATGATGAATTCTTTTTCTTGCAGCTCGGTATGGCTGTAAAAAAAACCGGACGGGTTTTGGATCACGGTATTTCATTTAAAACAAAGGGCGGTTTGCTGGAAAGGTTTTATACGATTTTGCCTTTTGAACTGACTTGTGCCCAGAAACGGGTAATTGGAGAAATTCATGCGGATATGGCCGGAAGCGTATCGATGAATAGATTGTTGCAGGGTGATGTCGGCAGCGGTAAAACAATTGTTGCGATGGCGGCAATGATTACCGCCTGTGAAAACAATTATCAGGCGGCCTTGATGGCACCTACGGAAATATTGGCGAGACAGCATTACCGGAATATCAATGATTGGGCAAATCACCTAGGGTTGAATGCGGTTTTACTCACGGGCAGTATGAACCAGCCGGAAAGAAGAAAAATTCTGGAACAGATCAATTCCGGTGCCGCCCCTATTGTTATCGGCACACATGCTATAATCCAGGAAGATGTTGATTTTCACCGGCTGGGGCTGGTTATTACCGATGAGCAGCACCGCTTCGGCGTAATCCAGCGATCTATCCTGAGAAATAAGGGAATTAATGCCGATGTGCTGGTAATGACCGCTACTCCCATTCCGCGTACGCTGGCAATGACTGTTTACGGTGATCTGGATTTATCGGTAATTGACGAAATGCCTCCGGGGAAAAAACCGGTGCGGACAGTTTTAATGGGTGAGAACAAGAGAAATAATGTTTACCAGGCGATTGCCGAAGAACTGGAAAAGGGACATCAGGCGTTTATCGTATATCCTCTGGTCGAGCAATCGGAAAATCTTGATTTGAAAGATGCCACCAATATGGCGTCACATCTGCAAAAAGACATCTTTAGTAATTATAAAGTCGGACTGATTCACGGCAAAATGAAAGATAAGGAAAAGGATGTGGTGATGGGGGAATTTCTGGAAAATAAAATCAACATTCTCGTTTCCACAACCGTTATCGAAGTGGGTATTGATGTGCCGCAGGCATCGCTGATGGTTATTGAACATGCCGAACGATTTGGTCTCTCTCAGCTGCATCAGCTTCGTGGTCGCGTCGGCAGACGCGATATTCCGTCTCGCTGTATTCTTCTTGTCGATTATAAAATATCATCTGATGCCCGTAAAAGATTGAAGATCATGGAAAAAACTACGGACGGTTTTATGCTTGCCGAAGAAGACCTGGCAATTCGCGGTCCCGGGGATTTTTGCGGGACTAAACAATCAGGTTTGCCAGATTTTCGTATAGCCAGTATTATTCGCGACGCCGGAATTTTAAATGATGCTAAAGAGGATGCTTTTCAGCTTGCCTCACAAGATCCTTTTTTAGAAAAACCGGATCACTTGATATTAAAGGAAACACTGCTTTGGAAATGGCAGGGTAAGTTGGATTTAGCAAGAACAGGGTAACCTAATTATCATATTCTTACATATTTTTATGAATATCTTTACATTATATATTTGTCTGCCCTCCCGTGAACTGGGAATTTCCGCACCAATGCACGGCAATATATAGCCGGCTTTAAATTTATAATTTATATATATTTGACAAAGACGGGGTAATTGTTATAAAAAATAAAGTTCCAAGTCCATTAACCAACGGGCTAGAACAAGGAAAAATATGAATTAATTAAGGTGTAAATTATGAAAAATATCAACATAGGGTTAATCGGTTTTGGAACTATCGGTTGCGGTGTTATCAAGTTGCTGCAGAATAACGAGAAACTGATTGAAAAAAAACTTGGCGCCAGATTGATACTGAGAAAAATCGCTGATATTGATATTACAACTTCCAGGCCGGTACGTGTGAATAAAAATATTTTGACTACGGATGCCCGTGAAATTATCAGGGATGGAAATATCGATATAGTTATTGAGTTAATGGGGGGGTATGAACCGGCAAGAACTTTCATTTTGGAAGCCATTGCTCAGGGCAAACAAGTTGTTACTGCTAACAAGGCCTTACTGGCCGTGCATGGTAATGAAATATTCAGTATTGCTGAAAAAAAGAAGATCGATATAGGATTTGAAGCGTCCGTGGGTGGAACGATTCCCATAATCAGAACATTGAAGGAATCACTCATTGCCAACAACATCAAATCAATTTATGGAATCATGAACGGCACCGCCAATTTCATCTTAACAAAAATGACCGATGAAGGGAAAGATTTTGCCGTTGTCTTGAAAGAAGCACAAAAACTGGGTTATGCGGAAGCCGATCCGACTTATGACATTGAGGGTGTGGATACGGCACACAAGCTGGCAATAACTCTGTCACTAGCTTACGGCTGCAAAGTTAAGCTTGATGATATTTATCGTGAAGGCATCTCGGAAATCAGCCAGCAGGATGTAATTTTCGCCAGAGAATTGGATTATCGGATCAAACTTCTCGCGATAGCAATTTTGCACAATGGTATGGTGGAAGCCAGAATTCATCCGACAATGATCAATTCCGGTCACCTGCTTGCCAACGTCAATCGAAACTACAACGCCTTCCATCTTATTGGCGATGCTTCCGGACCGGTTTTCCTGTACGGGCAGGGTGCCGGCATGATGCCCACAGCCAGTGCCGTAGTCAGTGATATTATTGATATATCCCGTAATATCCTGGAAGGTGTTACCGGATGTATTCCGCTTCGAACGCAAAAGGAAAAGACCATGGGTGATATTAATCTTATGCCGATGGATAATATCGAAACAAAATATTATTTTCGTTTTTCTGCCGTAGACCGTCCTGGAGTTCTTTCCAAAATATCCGGTATTCTGGGTGAAAATAATATCAGTATTGCCACGGTTATTCAAAAGGCAAGGAAAGAAGATGGTGCTGTTCCCGTGGTTATGACAACTTACAAGGCCAAAGAAAAAAATATACGGAAAGCTCTGAAAAAGATAGATAAGCTGGATATATTGCTCGATAAGACGATACTCATAAGAATAGAAGATGAAATGGTTTAATGTGTAGACGGGAAACATGAAATAAGGTTTTATACCCGGGAATTGATGAGCATTTAATAAGGAAAACATTTAATGAAATACGTTGTCTTACTCGGCGATGGAATGGCTGATTATCCCACAGAGAAACTGGGTGGTAAAACACCGCTTGCGTGTGCTTTTACGCCTTATCTTGATCAGTTTGCTGCAGAGGGAACAATAGGACTCGTGGATACGATACCTCCGGGTTTTACTCCCGGCAGTGATGTTGCCAATTTAAGCGTTCTCGGATATGATCCCCTTTTAACATATACAGGCCGTGGTCCGCTGGAAGCCGCCAGTATGGGTATAAATCTAGGTCCCAATGATATCGCTTATCGCTGTAATCTGGTTACTATCGGCGAAAAAGATACTCCGCATGCTTTTATGGATGATTTTACAGCCGGACACATTTCCACCGCAGAGGCTAAAGAAATAATTCTCGATATAAATAATAAGATTGGGTCTGCCCGGTTGCAATTTTTCTCCGGTGTCGGTTACCGTCATTTGTTTGTCTGGCGTAATGCAACTGCTTCACCGGAAACTGTTCCGCCACATGATATTACAGGGAAAGATATCACTGAATATTTACCCCGGGGCAATTTCGCCGAAGAAATAAATTCCATCATGCAACAGGCCGGAGATATTTTAAAAGATCACCGGATTAACCTCGAGCGGCGTAATAACGGCAAGAAACCGGCTAATTTCATTTGGTTGTGGGGTCAGGGAGTAAAACCTCAAATTGTGCCTTTTACGCAAAAATACAACCTGCAGGGAGGAATGATTTCCGCGGTTGATTTACTAAACGGAATCGGAGTTTTTGCCGGATTGAAAATAATCCGTGTAAGTGGTGCTACAGGTTATATTGATACTGATTATGAAGGTAAAGCCAAAGCAGCTTTGGATGCCCTGAAATTCATGGATTTTATTTTTATCCATCTGGAAGCGCCTGATGAAATGGGGCATGAAGGCAATGCGGAAGGCAAAATTCAGGCAATTGAAGCTTTTGATGAAAAAATAGTAGGAACGATTTTAAATAATATCAGTGCATTTAATGAATACCGGATTATGGTACTGAGTGACCATCCGACCCCTCTGGATTTAAAAACTCATGTCGCCGATCCCAGCCCCTTTGCTGTTTTATCCTCATCAAAAGAAGAAAACAAAGCTTCCGGACTGTTGTTTAACGAAATTGCGGCTAAAAAAAGCGGTATTTTAATTTCTCCCGGTTACATGTTAATGGGAAAATTTATTAGAGATTGGAAAACATTTATTGCCGGATAATATAAATATTACAAAATTAAGAGTTATCTATGCCGATACCGATGCCATGGGTATAGTTTATCACACTAACTACATCAAATGGTTCGAAGTGGGCCGCAATGAGATAATGCGTCAAATGGGCCTGCTCTATACGGATGTGGAGAAACACGGTTTTAATCTTCCGGTAACCGAAGCATATTGCCATTATCTTTTCCCGGCAAAATACGATCAGTTAATAAATATCGAAACAACGATAGAATGTATATCGCGGGTGATAGTAAAATTCAAATACAGCATATGGGATGAAGATAAAAAACATTTGCTGACAGAAGGCTATACCATACATGCCTGTACCAACAAAGAAGGGAAAATCCGCCGAATACCGCAAATAATTCTCGATCTGAAAAATAAATATAATATAAAAGGGGAATAACATGGCAGCAAAATTATCAAAAAAAGAACTGGAAGGACCCGACGTATTTCAAACGGGTGTTGAAAAAGTTACCGATTATATCGCGGAAAACAAAACACGCTTCAATGTAATTGTTGTGGCAGTAGTTCTGGCAATTCTGATTGCGGGCGGTATTTATTTATACTGGAACAATTACCAAACCTCTGCTGTAACTTTATATGCCAAAGCCCAGGACAATATAACAAAAAATATCGATAAGCCTGAAGCGATAAAAGACAGCATTCCGGTTTTTAAAGAATTAATCGATAAGTATCCCTACAGTTGGAGCGCAAAAATGGCTTGGTATCACCTCGGAAATATTTATTATAGTCAATCTGATTTTGATAATGCCATTGCTTCTTACAAAAGTTATATTTCTTCTGAGACATCGGATCATGCCGGAATTAAATTTCTGGCACTGACTTCATTAGGTTACTGTTATGAGAAAAAAGCGGATTTTAAGGCAGCGCTTGACTATTTTGAACAGGCACAGAAGAGTAACAATATTGGGTTTGAAGCTATCGGTTACCGTAATATTGCGCGGATATATGAACAAACTAACGACAGTAAAAAAGCTTTAGAGAATTATCAAATCGCATTGCAAAAGACCACTGACCCTTCCATGGTTCTTTTAATAAAAATCAAGATTGCTTCTCTCAGCTAAGCCGTTAATATAAATTTGATTCGGAGGCTTAAAATTTGAAGGTATTAATGTCAGGGAATGAAGCCATTGCCCGGGGATTATATGAAGCCGGGGTAAGGTTTGCTGCAGCATACCCCGGTACTCCCAGTACCGAAATAATGGAAGAATATTCGAAATATGAAGGAGTATATGCAGAGTGGTCACCCAATGAAAAAGTTGCTTTGGAAGTGGCCATCGGTGCTGCCCTAGCCGGAGAAAAAGCGGTGGCCGTAATGAAACATGTCGGTGTTAATGTTGCCGCCGATCCTCTTTTCACCGTCAGCTATACGGGAACCAACGGAGCATTGGTTATCATAACCGCTGATGATCCCTCGTTACACAGTTCACAAAATGAACAGGACAACCGCAATTACGCGAAATTTTCCAAAATTCCCATGCTGGAACCGGCAGATGCTGAGGAAGCGAAAGAGTTTATCAAACTGGCCTTCGAAATCAGTGAAAAATTCGATACTCCCGTTTTTTTGCGTACTACAACAAGGGTATCTCATTCCAAGTCTGTCGTTTCCCCGGCAGATCCTTTGCCTTATAAGGATAAGACTGCAATTACTTATAATGCGGCTAAATACGTTATGGTTCCAGCCAATGCCCGCATAAGGCGTGTGGAAGTTGAAAAACGTATGCAGTTGCTGAAATCATTTGCCGAAAATTTTAGTGAAAATAAAATGGAAATTAACAATCCGGATATAGGAATTATCACGGCCGGAATGCCTTATAATTACGCCAAAGATGTTTTTCCTGATTATTCTTACCTTAAATTAGGGATGGTTTATCCGCTGCCGGAAAAATTAATTCGCGATTTTGCCGCCAGAGTTAAGAATATTTATGTTGTCGAGGAGTTGGATCCTTTCCTGGAAGAGCAAATCAAGGCAATGGGTATCAAAGTAACCGGTAAAGAGATATTTCCTTACACCAACGAATTTGATCCCGGAATTATTCAAAACGCGATAAACAAACTCAATAAACCAGCCAACCTGCCGACAAAGAATGTCCCACCGCGGCCGCCCAATCTTTGCCCGGGTTGTCCTCATCGCGGTTTATTTTATACATTAAAAAAGCTTAAGGTTTTTGTAACCGGAGATATCGGTTGTTATACACTTTCGTTCCTGAAACCTCTGGAAGGTTTGCATTCAACTATCTGCATGGGAGCCAGTATCGGTATGGCTCACGGCATGAGCAAGGCACTCAAGGAAAAAGGGAAGGGCAAGATTGTCGGTGTTATTGGTGATTCGACGTTTATCCATTCCGGCATTACGCCTCTTCTGAACATGGCTTATAATAAAAGCAACGCCGTAATTATAATATGTGACAACAGCACAACAGCAATGACCGGTATGCAGGAACATCCGGCCACCGGCTATACTCTATTAGGAGAAGAAACAATAAAACTTGATCTGAAGGTTTTGGTGGCAGCCCTGGGAATCAAAAATATAAGAGTTGTTGATCCCTATGATCTCAAGACAACCAGAACGGTTATAAAAGAAGAACTTACTAAAGATGGTCCGTCAGTCGTAATTTCGCAAAGACCGTGTGTTCTGTTTAAGAGGGCAAAGACGAAACCGCAAAAGCCCTTACAGGTTGATCCGGAAAAATGTACCGGATGTAAGGTATGTTTGGGATTAGGTTGCCCTCCGATTTCCTGGAAAAAAATGGAGAAAAAAGAAGGTTCGAAACGGGAAGGGGTATCGTTTATTGACGAAAATCTCTGCAACGGTTGTGGTCTATGCCTGCAACTATGTAAATTCGGCGCAATTAAGTAAAAAATGAGGCAATTTCAATGGTCAATAATTATGATGTAAAAAGTATTTTACTGGCGGGAGTAGGTGGACAGGGCACTTTAAGAGCCAGTGATATTATGTGTATAGTAATGATGGAAGCTGGTCTTGATGTTAAAAAGAGTGAAGTTCACGGGATGGCACAGCGCGGTGGTTGTGTGACCAGTCACGTTCGCTACGGCAGTAAAGTATATTCACCGCTTGCAAAACTGGGGGGAATTGATCTTCTTGTTGCTTTCGAAAAGATGGAGGCACTTCGCTATATGAATTATTTAACTAAAGATGCCACCATAATTCTTAATGCCGATGAAATTTATCCGCCGTCGGTAAATTTTGGAGATATTCCATATCCTGATGATATTATTCCGCTTTTAAGAATCAATTATAAACAGGTTAAAGAAATCGATGCGACAGATCTCGCTAAAAAATCAGGTAATGTAAAAGCGGCAAATGTTGTTCTTTTAGGAGCAATATCCAATTTGATGAATATACCATCTTCTATTTGGGAAGAAGTTATTAAAAAATCTTTCCCCGAGAAATTAGTGAAAATCAATTTAGCGGCTTTCCAAAAAGGAAGAGATGCTTAAATTAGTGTCGAATCGCTATCCGATATTTTTATCATGTATTATGATAGATTAATTTTTAAATATAAGATGTTACAATATATAATTTAAAGAATATAATTAGGTGATATATGGCTGAAGATTATTATCAGATATTGGGTATATCTAAAAAGGCATCGGCCGATGAAATTAAAAAAGCTTATCGAAAACTTGCTTTAAAATGGCATCCCGACAGAAATCCAAATAACAAATCCGCTGAAGAAAAGTTTAAAAAAATAAGCGAAGCTTATGCAGTTTTGAGTGATGCGGAAAAACGTCAGCAATATGATAATTTCGGTTCGGCGGATCAGTTCCGTCAGCAGTACTCTCAAGAGGATATTTTCCGCGGTTTCGACTTGGACGAAATTCTACGCAGCTTTGGATTTGGAGGTAACAGGGCAGGAGGCCGGGCAACATTTCGCACAAGCAGGAGGGGAGGTGCAAGTCCTCGAGATTATGAAGATTCTTTTTCTGATATATTAGGAGGTATGGGAGCAGGTCAGCAATTTGGACGTCAAATGGCTCAAAAAGGACAGGATGTCGAATATAATCTGTCGATATCATTAGAAGAATCAGTATTCGGAACAGACAAGAAACTTTCCCTGCAAATTGAAAATCGAATTGAAGAAATAAATGTAAAAATTCCTGCAGGTATAAGCACCGGAAAAAAACTGCGATTGCCCGGCAAAGGACTTTCTGGTTATAACGGCGGGCATAATGGAGATTTATATTTAAATATTAATGTGTTGCCACATCCAATTTTTTCCCGTGACGGCAATGACTTATATATTGAAAAAACAATAAAATTCACCCAGGCAGCGTTGGGAACAACTATTGATGTTCCAACCTTGGACGGCACAATTAAAAGATTGAAGATATCTCCAGGAACTCAAAATAACACAAAAATAAGAATGAAGGGCTTCGGTGTTCCCGGACTAAAAGGAGCACTCAAAGGCGATCAATATGTAAAAATCAATATAGAAGTTCCGAAAAAACTTTCCGAACACCAGCAAAAAATAATTAAACAATTAGCTGACGATGGAATTTAGAAAAAACTGATGAAAGTGCTTTTAGGCTGAAGACTGAAGGTTTAATTGGAGACCGGTATATTTTATCTAATTTCAAGATGATATGACGATTTTGTCGTTTCTAGACCCCATTTTCTCAAATATACAATATTTACTTTAAGTCTTATAAGATATGTTATGTAAACATATATTGTGTAAGTTTTTATTCTTATATTGATAATCATACCTTTTACCGTATCTCTTTTTATCAACAGGGAGTAACCGGCGCCCATCTGAAAGGTAATATGCTGAATACTTGTAGTGCGTTCTTACCATTGACGCTTGTTGTTCTTTCTTTAAATCGATACGCACCTCTTACATCATAAGCCTCGTTTCACGACAAAAAATGCAATTATTTCAAAATGTAAGAGCATTATTGTTTAAGTAGCCATTCCAGTGCGGATTTTTTATCATTAAATATTGCAAATTCAAAACCGCTATTTATACATACTGTTTCCAGGAAATTGAAGAACTCATTATGTTCCGGGTTAACAATCTCCGCAATCTTCAACTCATTAATCACTCCCGTTGCCTTCAATTGTTTTGGACGTTGATAAATATCTATTGTTCCACCTGAAACTGAATCAACATTTCTTTGGTCTATTAATACCCTTTTTATTTGATTTTTACTCATAGTTATTGCAATTGCCTTGGCCATATCTAGTGATCCTTTTCCATCCGCAACGCCCTTGGTAATTATCTCAACATATTGTCCTTTTTCTCTTATTGTATTAGTCCATTCCATATTTTTTCTACCCCCCTCATTGTTGTACTTGTCATTTTTTTAAACCAGCTCCACCTCACCTATCGCCCCCATGTCATTGCCGCAGATGATAATGATGCCTTTTACTCCGGGAATTTTAATTCCATAATTCAAAGCAATTTTAATATCCTTTTCAGTTTTTACTCTATTCCCTATAGCGGAAGCTGCGGCGTCGGCCAGTGTCGCGGATTTGGAAATCACACAAACTGCGTCGGCTTTGCCGAAACTCAAAGAAGGCCCCACTGTAGCCGATGATGTACAAATTCCTAATGGCGTTTCTTCAGGTTTTATAGCTACTTTTATTTTATAACTTAAAGCAGATTCTCCGGCAAAAATGGCAACAGTCAGTCTGGTTTTTGAACGAAGAAATATATCGCCGCCATTTTCAATGATAAGATTTTCCGTTTGATTGAAAAGATCATATCCCACAAACTCAGAAATGGCGCCGGCAACGGCAGCCATCGGCCCTACCATGCAGGTATTCGACTTTATAAGCATATCGCGAACAATCGGCGGAGCCAAATTGTCTTTGGAAAGAGGCAAAAGCGAAGTGCTAAATTCAGGGTGATTCTTGATATAGTATTCTAAAGAATAACGATGCTTTACTAATGACCTAAGAGCTTGATCGGCCAGGTTAATATCTGAACTGATAAAAAGATCACTTTCAGCAATTTTGATATTATATGAAGTTAAATTATCTTTATTAATTAATGACCTATATATTCTTTCTTCATATAACATATTATTAATTAAACTCGGCTAATTTTAGTTGTTTTTAACCATTTACTAAAATGTCATTGCCCGGCTCTCGCGACCTCGCATGACCTTTAGTCTATTAGTTTGTAACTGGGTAATCCAGTTTTCTGGCGAACTGATTCTGGATTCCCGTGTCGCGCTTCGCTTACACGAGAATGACATCAGGGGCTTATAATACCAGGTTTTTACGCATCATATTTCACACTTCACGAACCCCGCCCTTCCCTTCAATCTTAAGCCTTTATCCTCAGCAGTATGTTGTGGCACCCTCCCCTAATATACTATCCGCCTCCCGTTTCAATTTATCATTAATATCCAAGCGCAACTGATCGCCCAAATAGACAATTGTTTCACTTTTCCCATTAAGAATGTGTATATAACTATCGTATTTACCGGAATATTTTTTCATAGCATTACAGAAGAAAACAATGTTCTCAGGTGAAATTTTATCGGCATCGACCATAAAACGGATCTGCTTATAAGGATTCTCCAGGGATTTGGCTAGCAGGATGACTTCCTGGGCAATAACCTTGAGCGATTCATCACCTACATCAACCATCCCTTGAATGACAACCGGTTCATCCGCATGGAGCAAGTCGTAATATTTTTTATATGTATCTGCCCAGAAGATGATACTTACCGAACCCTGCAAATCTTCCAGAACGACATTACACATAATGTCTTTTCGCCTGGTCGGCCTTTCGTTCAATGAACTGATTACTCCGGCAATGGTAATTGTATCCTTATCTCGTTTTGTGCTCAAAGTACTGGAATCTGTGTTAGTAACAAACTTTAACTTGTCGGCATAACCATGCAAAGGATGGCCGGTAATGTAAAAGCCTAGAGTCTCTTTTTCGATGGAGAGCAGTTCTTTATGATCCCATTCTGGAATATCAGGTATCTTAAAAGAGTCTCCGTTATTATTTTCCCTTGTAGCTGAATCAAATTCATCAAAAAAGCTCGACTGACTGCTTAGTATTTCTTTTTGTTTACGCTGTGCTTCGTTCATTGCTTCTTCATAGCAGACCATAAGCTGGCTGCGTTTATAGCCTAAAGAATCGAAGGAGCCGCATTTAATTAAGCTTTCCATTACTCTTTTATTTACCTTACGCAGATCAACACGGATCAAAAAATCCATAAATGAGGAGAATTTTGCGTCCCGCCGCATAGTGATTATAGATTCAATCGCTGCCTCGCCGACATTTTTTACAGCAGCTAGACCAAAACGGATATTATCCCCGGAAATGCTGAAATCTTTTTGAGATTCATTAATATCCGGAGGCAGAACATTAATCCCCATTTCCTTACAATTGTTCATGTGTTTGATAATCTTATCACGATTGTCTTTTTCCGAAGTGAGCAATGCAGCCATGAAAGCAACAGGGTAATGTGTTTTTAAATAGGCAGTCTGATATGTGATAATGGCATAAGCGGCACTATGAGATTTATTGAAGCCATACTCGGCAAAGGTTTCCATTTGATCCCATATTGTTTTTGCCTTATTCTCATTAATTTTTTTCTTCTTCGCACCTTCGAGAAATCTTGGTTTTTCCTTTTCCATAGCTGCAACTTGCTTTTTACCCATAACTTTACGCAAAGTATCAGCTTGAGCCATTGTGTAACCGCCGATCACGTTGGCAATCTGCATGACCTGCTCCTGATATAAGATAATACCGTAAGTTTCTTTCAAAATCGGTTCCAGCTGAGGCATTTCATAAGTTATTTGTTGTTTTCCATGTTTACGGGCTATGAAATCAGGAATCATTTTCATCGGGCCGGGGCGATAAGCTGCAATTAAAGCAATGACATCTTCAATATGATCGGGTTTAAAATTTACCAGAAGGTCTTTCATTCCGGAACTTTCCAACTGGAAAACGCCGTCTGTTTCGCCTTTCATCAACAGTTTATATGTTTCTGCATCGTCAAGTGGTAAGTCATTGATGTCAATATCAATATTATGTGATTCCTTGACAAAATTTACGGCATTTCTTATCACTGTCAGGGTCTTGAGCCCAAGGAAGTCAAACTTTGTCAGTCCGACTGCCTCAATGTCTTTCATAGAGTATTGAGAAACGATATCGTCTTTCGGGGCAAAAAGAGGCACCCTTTCAACCAGTGGAGCATCGGAAATAACAACACCGGCGGCGTGAACCGATGAGTGGCGGTTAAGACCTTCCAAAATCAGTGAAAGTGAGAGCAGTTTATCAATTTGCGGATTTTTCTTGCGTTCTTCAGCAAACCGGGGTTCCATTTTAAAAGATTCCGCAAGCGTGATATTTAAAACATTAGGTACCAGCTTGGCGATACGATCCACATCACCGTAAGGGATATTCAGGGCGCGTCCGACATCACGAATCACGCCCTTGGCCATCATCTTTCCGAAAGTGCAAATTTGCGTGACTTTATCCTTACCATATTTCTCCGTCACATATTTGATGATTTCTCCGCGGCGCTCCTGACAGAAATCAATATCAATGTCCGGCATACTGATGCGGTCAGGATTTAGAAACCTTTCAAAAAAGAGTCCGTAACGCAGGGGATCGATGTCGGTAATACGGATGGCGTAAGCCACAAGAGACCCAGCAGCAGAACCGCGTCCGGGTCCAACGGGAACACCATTGTGTTTGGCATGTTTGATAAAATCCGAAACGATCAGAAAATAACCGGAAAATCCCATCTTTTTAATAATTTCCAGTTCCGTATTCAGACGCTTAGTATATTTTTCCCGAACAATGTCCTCATCTTCTTTCTGATACTTCATAATAGTCGGCAGAAGCTTTTCCAACCCTTCCACTGCTTTGCGTTCCAGATAATTTTCCAGAGTTTCCTCCGGATTTTTTACTTCAAATTTCGGCAAATAGAACTTACCGAATTCAAAAGTCAGATTGCACCTCTCGGCAATGCTCACCGTATTGGATATCGCCTCCGGTATTAAGGCAAAAAGCGCCCCCATTTCCGCCGGTGATTTGACATAAAACTGATCCGACGTCATCGACATCCGGTCGCCGTCTTCAACAGTTTTACCCGTTTGAATGCACAAAAGGATATTGTGTGCCTCGGCATGGTCAGCATTAAGGTAATGGCAGTCATTGGTAGCTATGAGCGGAATGGACAGTTCTTTGCTTAGTTCAATCAGTCCCTGGTTGGCAATTTTCTGCTCGGGAATGCCGTTTTCCATGATTTCCAGATAGAAATTATCCTCACCGAATATTTTCAGATATTCAAGGGCGGCTTTCCGGGCTTCATCCATATTACCCCGGACAATATGGAAGGCAATTTCGCCGTGCAGGCAGGCACTGGAAACGATCAGGCCTTCGGAGTATTGTTTGAGGAGATCTTTATCCACACGCGGCCGGTAATAAAATCCTTCGATATGAGCCGCGGAGGTCAGTTTCATTAAATTCTTATATCCTTGCATGTTTTTGACGAGGACAACTAAATGACGTGTCGCTTCACCGATGGAGGATGTTGTCTTGTCAAGACGGCTGCGCGGTGCAACGTATAGTTCGCAGCCGATAATCGGCTTGATACCGTTGGCATAGGCTTGTTTATAAAAATCAATTGCACCGAACATGTTGCCATGATCAGTTATGGCTATGGCCGGCATCGCATATTCTTTGGCCTTTTTGAAGAGGTCATCCAGACGGATCATTCCATCAAGCAGACTGTATTGAGTATGGACATGCAGATGAACGAAATCAGAGTGTTTCATAGTTGGCCATGCATTGTTATTGATAGACTAACCACCGATAAACAGAATATCCGTTTCGGTTGATTACTATCTATCTTGGAAATAAAGAATTGAAAATATTTAAGAAAGAAATGTTCAGTTCAATGCAAAAGAACCTTTTCCGTAATCAATCAATCCAATAATTAGGCGCTTCCTTGGTAATGATGACGTCGTGAACATGACTTTCTCTCAAGCCGGCAGAGGTAATCCGGACAAAACGCGCTTTTTTCATCAGTTCCGGTATAGTCTTGCATCCGACATAGCCCATGCCTGCCTTAAATCCACCAATTAACTGCTGGATACTGGCCGAAAGCGAACCACGAAAGGGCACCCTACCCTCGATTCCTTCTGGTACGAGTTTAAGCGGTGCTTCGATATCATCCTGATAATAACGATCCCGGCTGCCCATTTTCATGGCTTCCAGTGATCCCATGCCCCGGTAAACTTTATAGCTCCTGCCCTGAAATAATATCGTTTCGCCGGGACTTTCTTCGGTTCCGGCAAAGAGACCACCGATCATTATACTGGAAGCGCCGCAACCGACGGCCTTGACAATATCACCGGAATATTTAATACCGCCGTCAGCGATTACCGGAATACCGTGTTTTGTTGCTACTTTACAGACATCGCGAATAGCCGACATTTGCGGAACACCAACTCCGGCAATAATACGGGTGGTGCATATGGAACCGGGCCCAACCCCAACCTTTACGGCATCAACCCCTGCAGTGATCAGGGCTTTGGCTCCTTCAGCGGTTGCCACATTGCCGGCTATTAGTTCACATTTAGGAAAGGCGGCTTTCGTTGCCTTAATAGCCTTAATGACTCCGGCAGAATGACCGTGTGACGTATCAATACAAATCACATCAGCTCCTGCTGCAAGTAGCGCTTCGATTCTCGGTTCACGATCGATTATTCCTACGGCCGCACCTACACGCAGGCGACCGTAGGAATCTTTACAGGCATTGGGAAATTTACGGATTTTTTCAATATCTTTGATGGTAATAAGACCTTTTAGTCTGTAGTTATCGTCAACAACCAACAATTTTTCAATACGATGCTTGTGCAGCAATTTCTTAGAATCTTCGAGAGAAATGCTGGAGGAAACAGTGACAAGATTTTTCTTGGTCATAACATTGGCAACAGGTTGGTTCATGTTTTCTTCAAATCTCAAGTCACGATTAGTCAGGATTCCGACCAACTTCCCTTTTTTTACTACCGGGACACCGGAGATTGAATACTTATTCATCAATTCCAGTGCATCTCTGACTTTTTGGTCGGGCCCTATTGTTATAGGATCAACAATCATGCCGCTTTCCGATTTTTTAACCCGATCGACTTCAATAGCCTGACGCTCAATGCTCATATTCCGGTGAATTATGCCAATGCCACCTTCCTGAGCCATGCAGATAGCAGTGCGCGATTCCGTGACGGTATCCATAGCGGCGGAAACTATCGGAATATTCAATGTAATGTTTTTTGTTAATTGCGTAGATGTATCTACGTCCCGCGGCAAAATATTGGAAGCCGCTGGCAGGAGCAGCAAATCGTCAAAGGTTAAGGCATCTTTTACCGAATCATCAAGCATTAATTCCTCCCTGTTTTATGATGCGTTATTTTTTATAAGATATTTTTTGCCGTTCCAACTTATAAAAAAGCAATTTCTGTTTTCTTCCTGTTCGATGAACTCCGCCAGTTGATAATAGCTTTTCCGGGAAAAACGGGCCAAAAATTTCCCATTTTTCACCTGGCAGTAGAGAACGTCATTATTGCCGATATATAACGTATTCAAATTAAGTTTTTCCAAAGTGTCGTCAGTCAGAAGAAGATAAATATAATCTTCCGTTTCCGGTGCCTGCCTTGTTTTATAAACCGATGTTACAACAAAAGCAGTATCTTCGACATCGAGCAGGCAGCTTTCGCCGTTTAATTCTATCCGATATTTTCCGCATTCATTAACTTTAAGATTTTCAAAAAAAATGCATAATATGTCTTTACGGAACATGTGCGCTCCGTGATAGTACCAGATCCCATCTTTATCAATTTTTATAGCGCAGTTTTCCATTTTTTAGAAATTTTTTTTACTGTCCAGTAATATTGTTACAGGTCCGTTATTAATCAGTTCGACCTGCATCATTTCCTGAAATTTTCCACAAGCCAGTTTCTTTATTCTTTGCATCCCCTCTTGGACAAAATATTCGTATAATTCATTGGCCCTGGCCGGTTCTTCAGCCTGAACGAAAGAAGGCCGCCGGCCCTTGATACAGCTGGCAAGTAATGTAAACTGTGATACCACAATCATTTCGCCGTTAATATCAAGCAAAGACCGGTTCATCTTACCCGTTTCATCTTCAAAAATTCGCAGGTTGATGGTTTTATCTAAAATATAGTCCGCATCAGCTTTAGAATCGTTTTTTTCTACGCCTAACAATACCAGTATCCCTTCGCTGATCGAGGAGATTTCTTTGTTGTGAATGCTGACGCTTGCCCTGTCGACTCTCTGAATGACTGCACGCATTGATGATCTCGTCTAAAAGTGGGCGCATGTTAGCAACAAATTACTCTCTCATCAAGTCATTTCTCGCAAAATAATATTGCTTTTTTTACGAAGTTTTAACCGGCTTTTAATTGATGCATTTGGTTATAATTTTGATCAATCATATATTCTATCTTTAGAGTAGTCTTTTCTGCTTGACGCCGGATTGCTTTTAACTTATTCTGCAAAAAATTAAATAATTCAGGCAATTCATCGGGCATACTCGATAAATTATTATGACAGCGGTTTTGACGAATAATTAACATACCGAGGTTAATTTATATATATGAATATGAACAAACGCTTTACGGATCTGATTCTCGCAGCCATCAAGCAGAGGATTTCCGATCTCCACATTACCGGAGGTTTTCCCCTGATTTTCCGCAGTGATGGCATCATCCATTTCGATAAACACGTTAAGTGGTCGCATACGGATATTGACGCTATAGTTAAAGACATGTTAAGTGAACGCCAGTTACTGACTTTGCGAAAAAGATGGTCCGTTGATTTTGCCTTGTCATTCAATCATGTACGGGTAAGGATCAATGCCTTCTACACCACGCGTGGACTTAGTTTGGCCATACGTCTCCTTCCCGAGACAATTCCCGATATTAATTCACTGAATTTGCATCCTTCGCTCAACAAGATTCGCGACCTTCGGTCAGGACTGATTCTTGTTTGCGGAAGTACAGGATCAGGCAAATCAACCACCGTCGCAGCTATTATTGAAGAAATAAACCGTTCCCGGCCCGTGCATATCATAACGATTGAAGATCCCATCGAATACCGGTTTAAACCTAAAAAAGCCTTTATCGAACAGCGCGAAGTCGGCATTCATGTGCCATCTTTCGACCAGGGGCTTCTGGATGTTCTGAGGGAAAATCCCGACGTTATCTTTGTCGGGGAATTACGGGAACCGGATACCATCCGGCTTACACTCAATGCCGCCGAGTCCGGACACCTTGTTTTCGCAACTCTGCACGCTACTGACGCCGAAGATGCCATTTACCGCATCAATAACTGCGTATCCGGTGATAATCAGGAAGTCATTCGTTACCAGTTTGCGTCAACGCTTTCCTGGCTGATTGTTCAGCAATTAACTTACATTGAAAAAGCGGGGTTCCGTGTACCGGTTTTATCTATAACAAGGGGTTCTTCGTCCGTGCGGAGCAGCATCCGTGAGAACAAACTGACTCAGCTGGAAACAACTATGCTTACGAGCCGGAATGAAGGTATGTTTACAATGGAACTTTACCTTAAAGAATTTATCAACAACCAGACTTCCTTTAATCATCCTTACAAAAGTTTCGGCATGGGTGCTGATTCTTCCAAAGAAGCGGATTACATTTCATCGCTTATTGATCCCAATGCCGTTCAGGATGTGGTTTACACAGCTTCCGTTGATGATGCTTATAAGATTCCAACCGTAGCTCTTAAAGATGACGAAGGACAGCAATACGTGATTCTCGAAGATCATGATGATATGGAGCTGAAGGATATTATCGCTCAATACGATCAAATGGAAAATGAAAAGACCGAAGGCAATGGCATAAAAAAATAAACAAACGTCCGGCATTTACACTTTATTCATTGATATAATCTCTGATCCTTACCGGTTCCTAAAACCTGCGGTATTATTTTTGTAAATAATCTATGGCTGTGATAAAATAATAAACAATGAGTAAAAATGTTCTTCTGATTAACCCCTGGATTTATGATTTTGCCGCTTATGACTTCTGGTTAAAACCCCTCGGTCTTTTATATCTCGGCGGTCTGTTGCGCCGGAATAATCATCGTATCCGTTTTATTGATTGCCTCGATCCTTACAACCCGTCTATGCAAAGCTCCGGCAAAATACCTCTTCGTCGTCACTCCGGCAACGGTAAATTTTTCCGACAGGTTATACCAAAACCGGAATGTCTGGAAATGATTCCCAAAAATTATTGCCGTTATGGAATTCTGCCGGAATTCTTCCGGCAGGAACTGGTCTGCAATCAGGATACAGATATTGTTTTTATCACTTCACTTATGACTTACTGGTATCCGGGTGTTTTTGAAGCAATCAAATTCATTAAAGAAGTTTTGCCGGATGTTCCCGTCGTTCTGGGAGGCAAATATGCCACATTATGTTATGATCATGCGCTAAAAAATTCAGGTGCTGATTTCGTTGTGAGAGGTGCCGGAGAAAAGCAGACCCTTCAGCTTATGCAGAACTTATTCGGCGAAAATTATTCCTATGAACCGGATCCGGCTGATCTCGATTCCTACCCCTACCCTGCTTTTGATTTAATCCACAGCCTGGAACAAGTGCCGATTGCAACTTCCCGCGGCTGTCCCTATAATTGCAGTTATTGCGCTTCCAGCATTTTTAATGAAAAATTTCTTCAACGGAATCCGATCAAGGTTGCCGACGAAATCGAATATTGGCAAAAAAATTTCGGAGTAAAAAATTTCGCTTTCTATGATGATGCCCTGCTCGTCAATTCCCGGGAAAACATTGTAATATTATTGCAGGAGCTTGGAAAAAGAAAACTGTCCTGTAATTTCCACTGTCCCAACGGATTACACCTGCGGGAGATAAATGGAGACATAAGCCGTCTGCTTTATAATTCCGGATTTCAGACCATCCGTTTCGGCTTTGAAACATCGGATTTTAAGATACAAACGGAAACAGGCGGAAAAGTTAAAAATGAAGAACTGCGCAGCGCCGTCCATCATTTGAAAAATGCCGGCTATAAAACAACGGATATCGGGATATATTTACTCTGTGCGCTGCCCGGACAAAAAGCCGCGGAAGTGCTGAAAAGCATTGGTTTTGTCCTGGAATGCGGAGCGAAACCAATACTGGCAGAATATTCGCCTATCCCCGGAACAAAAATGTGGATGGAAGCTGAGACCTTATCGCCCTTTGACATTAAAGCAGAACCGCTATATCATAACAACTCGTTACTTCCCTGCAGGAATGATGATTTTAGTTTTGCCGTCTATAATGAATTTAAAACACTGTTACGGGGAAAATAAAACGGATTACAAAATATGATTATATGGACTTCAGTCAAAAACATTACAATTTTAATTCTGTGTATATTTTTTTTAATCGTCGGGGTAAATACGTTGATCGGTTCTTATTCATTAAATAATCCGGTGGAATTTGTTATGTATTTTTTTTCTTCTTCTCTGTTAATTCTGGTCTGCATTGCCGGTCTGATCTACTTATTTTTCCGGGTATTTCCCCGAAAACAAAGTGATGAGATAAATAATCATGAAGAGAATTAAATTTTCAAAAGTAGTTTTTGCCCTGTTTTTCATTTTCATTCTTAACGGTAATTCTTACGGTTTTGATCTGGAAAGCAAGGTTATCAAAACTCGACTAAAAAACGGCCTGACTGTTCTGATGTTGGAAAGACACATCAGTCCGACTGTTTCTCTTTATATCCGTTATCGCGTCGGGGCGGTCGACGAAAAAAAAGGTGAAAGCGGAGCAGCTCATTTGCTGGAGCATATGATGTTCAAGGGTACGCCGACAATCGGCACTAAAAATTATGCGGTGGAAAAGAAGATACTTGCAGCTATTGAAAAAACAGGTGTTGCCCTGGACAGGGAAAGGCTCAGAGGAGTAAAGGCAAATCCGGAAAGAATAAGGGTATTGCAAAATAAATTGATAGAATTACAGAAAAAACACAAAAAATATTTCATACCTAATGAAATCGACCGGCTTTATACGGAAAACGGTAGTGTGGATATGAACGCTTCAACAGGCCAGGATGTTACTTCATATCATCTCAGTCTCCCTTCCAATAAAATTGAGCTCTGGGCAAGAATTGAATCCGATCGCTTGATGAATCCTGTTTTTCGGGAGTTTTACACGGAAAGGGATGTCGTTATGGAAGAAAGACGCCAGCGTGTGGAAACCGATCCCCACGGTAAATTATATGAACAATTTCTGAGCACCGCATATAAAACACATCCTTACCGAAGACCCATTCTGGGATGGACGGAAGACCTTATGAACTTGAGTCCAAGCTCTCTGAGAAATATTTTTTCCCGATACCGATCTCCGGAAAGTATTGTGATTGCCGTTGTCGGAGACATTAATCCCTCTTCGACCTTAAGATTGATAGAAAAATATTTCGGCGGCATTCCCTCTAAAAGAGAAAAACATTCCGTCATTCCGGAGGAACCGAAACAAACAGAAGAAAGAAGAGTGTCAATTAATTTTGATGCCAATCCGATGCTGCTTATCGGCTATCATAAACCAACAGCTCCGGCTTATGATGACTATGTACTGGATGTACTGGAAGCGATCCTGACTAAGGGACGTACCAGTCGCTTGTACCGGCGCCTGGTAACGGAAGAAGGAATTGCTAAAAGCATAAATGCAGCCAATGGAATTCCCGGAGCCAGATATCCCAATCTTTTTATTATATCGGGGGAACCGCGTTTTCCCCATACTAATGCCGAACTGGAGGAATCCATACTGAGGGAAATCGAGAACCTGAAAGCACAACCGGTATCTCCCGAGGAAATTACCAAAGCAAAAAATCATTTACGGATGGGTTTTATTCAAAGCATGGATTCCAATTCCGAAATCGCTTCAATTTTGTCCTATTATGAAGTGCTATTGGGAAATTATAAATATTTTGCCGATTATTTGAATGTTATTGATAGAGTTTCAATTGCCGATATTCAAAACGTAATCGGCGTTTACTTTACTAAGAATAACCGTACAATCGCTGAATTAAAAAATGAAAAGGGAGAGTAAAAATAAAAATGACCATCAGAACCATATTCATTTACTGCCGGATATTGGCGTTGCTGCTGTCTGTTGTTTTCGGACTTTCTGCTTTTTCCGACGCGGCTTCTCCCAATTTGACAGATCCCGGCAAACTCCGTTATCCGGAACTACAATTTAATCCGCCGAAAGCTGAACGTATTGCTCTTAAAAATGGCATTATAATTTATTTTTTGGAAAATAATGAACTTCCCTTAGTCAGCATCAATGCTCTGCTTCATAGCGGAACAATGTATGACCCTTACGGCAAAGAAGGTGTTGCTGAACTAACCGTTTACCTGATGAGAACCGGAGGAACGCAAAAATTGAGCAGTCATGAAGTGGATAACCGGCTCGATTTTATGGCGGCCTCTCCTTCTATTACGGCCGGCCTTGATTCCGTGCAAATTAATTTCTCTTTACTCGACAAAGATATTGACCAGGGATTTGACCTTTTATCGCAAATGTTGATTATACCGGCCTTTGAACAAAACAAACTTGATTTGGCGAAAAGATTGAAAACTGAAGAAATCAGAAGATTAAAAGACGATCCCCAGAAACTGGCATTCCGTGAATTCAACAGAATGATTTATAGTGGCAATCCGCGCAGCCGTTCTGTATCTCTGCAATCACTCGCAGATATTGACCGGGAGGATCTAATTAAATTTCATAAACAATTTTTCCGACCGCAAAATGTCATGTTCGCCCTTACCGGCAACATCTCCAGAGATGTTGCAATAAATAAAATTAATCAATACTTCGGCAGTTGGGAATTATCCGGGAATCCGGTCTTAATTCCTTCACCTCCGCAAAGTTCCAAGGCCGGAGTCTTTTATATCAATAAAGAAATTCCGCAATCAACCGTTATTCGAGGAAAATTGTCACCGGGTAAAAACGATCCTGATTTTCATGCTTTTACTGTTCTTGATTTTATTCTCGGCAGCGGTGGTTTTCCTTCAAGAATATTCAGTGCCGTCCGCAACAATGAAGGACTTGCTTACAGCGCCGGCAGTTTTTACCGTGCCCGGGCCGATCATGGCATATTCGCAGCATATGCCTTTACAAAAACAGCATCTACTATTCAAACTCTTTCTCTGATCGATTCGGTACTGGATAATACTAAAATCAATCCGTTCACTCAAAGTGAAATTGAATGGGCAAAAAAATCAATTAACAACGGCTTCATATTTTCATTTGCATCACCCGAACAAATTACCTGGCAACAAATGAAAAGAGAATATGATATGCTTCCGGAAAATTTTTTGTCGACATATTGCAGTAAAATTGAAACTATTCAGCTTGCAGATTTAAACAGAATTGCCCTAAAGTATTTAAATAAAGAAAACACCGTCACTATGATTCTGGGGGAAAGCAATAAATTCATCCGGGAATTAACCGGCAAGAACGGACGACCGATTTCAATAGCCCCTGAATATTGAGGATTCGTATGATTAATAGAGATATCTTTAATAAAATAACGGCAAGAATCGATTCTTACCGTCAAACCATGATTGATCTGCAGATTGGTCTTTGCGCCATTCCGGCCATCGGACCGGACAACGGTGGAGACGGAGAATTACTTAAAGCACATTATTTAAAAAGCCGCCTGATTGAGCTTGGATTCAATTATTTCCGGAGCTATGACGCTCCGGATGAAAATGTTACATCAAAACTCCGACCAAACTTTATAACCACGATTGAGGGCAGGAACAAATCTAAATTTGTCTGGATTATAACTCATCTCGATATCGTTCCGCCCGGCGAAATAAAACTCTGGAGCCACGATCCCTATAGTGCTTACGAAAAAAACGGCTGTATCTTCGGCCGGGGTGTCGAAGACAACCAGCAGGATATGGTGGCTTCGATTTTTGCAGCTCGAGCCATTCTTGAAGAAGGTGTAATAACGGAAAATTCGATCGGCCTTGGTTTTGTCGCTGATGAGGAAACATCCGGTAAAAAAGGTCTCTATCATATGATGAGCGTTGATGAGAAGCTATTTGGACGCAATGATTTAATTGTAATTCCGGACTCCGGGAATTCTCAAGGATCTTTGATAGAAATTGCTGAGAAAAGCATACTCTGGCTCTCCTTTAAAACAAGGGGTAAACAATGTCATGCGAGCAACCCGCAGTTAGGAAAAAACGCCTTTGTTGCGTCTTCGGATCTGGTTATAAAACTTTCCCGGTTGAAAAAAATATTTTCCAAATCTGATCCTCTCTATAATCCTCAAACCAGTACTTTCGAACCGACAAAAAAAGAAGCAAATGTTGGCAATATAAATACTATTCCCGGTGAAGATATTTTTTATATGGATTGTCGTGTGCTGCCCGATTACAATTTGGAAGATGTCATGAAAGTAATAAAAACAATTGCAAGTAAAGTTGAAAATAAATTCAAAGTGCAAATAGAAATTTCTCCAATTCAATATTTCCAGGCCCCTCCGCCTACATCAGTTACATCACCTGTTGTGCTGGCTTTACGGGAAGCTGTAAACGATGTTTATGGCGTAAGGGCGTCTGCCGGAGGAGTAGGAGCCGGAACACTTGCCTCTTATTTCCGTACGAAAAATATTCCTGCCGCAGTATGGTCGAAGACCTGCCAAAACGCCCATCAACCGGATGAAAGCTGTCCGATCGACAATATGTTAGGCAATGCTAAAGTGTTTGCTCACATATTTCTACAGAATTAATTTGTATTGCAATGGGTTAGCGACAGTGATAGATGTCAGCCCTAAATTTAAAAGAAGGAAAAGATATATACATTTTTTTTAGGATAATGATTTTTTGAAGCATACAACCCCCGATATAATTGTAGAAAAACTTTACTTTGCTGATCATGATTTACTGAAAAATCTCTGTGGAGAGCATGACAAGCATTTAAAGCTTATTGAAAAAATGGAACCGGTTAAGATTAAAGCATGGGGGAATCATATTTCCATTTCCGGCGAAAAGGATAATACCGGAAAAATAAGTACATTGTTGCAGCAGCTTTATTCCATTATGGAAAAAGGATGGCACATTCATTCTTCAGATATCGATTATGCTCACCGGATTCTTTCCGAAGATGTATCATTTGAATTGGCCCGGATATTTCTCGATACCGTATTTATATCTTCTAAAAAACGGGTCATCACTCCTAAAAGCATCGCTCAAAGACTCTATATTGAAAACATGAGAAACTATGACATGACTTTTTCCATAGGACCTGCCGGAACCGGGAAAACATATCTGGCGATGGCAATGGCCGTATCATGTCTCCTGGAGAAGAAAGTTGAACGGATTATTCTGGCCCGTCCGGCGGTTGAGGCCGGCGAGAAATTAGGTTTTTTACCGGGTGATCTGGCTGAAAAAGTAAATCCTTATCTGCGTCCGTTATATGATGCCCTTTATGATATGATTGATCTGGAGCGAGCAACGACTCTAATTACCAAAGGATTAATTGAAGTGGCGCCACTTGCCTTTATGCGTGGTAGAACGCTCAATGACTCCTTCGTTATTCTCGATGAAGCACAAAATACCACGTCCGAACAGATGAAAATGTTTCTAACGAGATTGGGGTTTGGTTCTAAAGCAGTTATTACCGGCGATATAACGCAGGTTGACCTGCCTCAAGGGAAAATCTCCGGCCTGGTTGAAGCCGAAAACATCCTCAAAAAGATCGGTCGCATTCGTTTTGTTCATTTTTCCGAAATTGATGTTGTCCGTCATCCGCTTGTACAGGATGTAATCAAAGCCTATGCCGGCAGGGATCAGGAAAAAAGAAATAATTATACCTGATAAATATTATGGATTTCATCGATTCAACAACAAAAAAAGCTGCTAATATTTCCCAAAGCATTTTGGAGAAATATATTCTTTCCATTAAGCTATTTACTAACCATACTTATCAAAAATGGGCTATCGCGATAGTCCTTTGTATCATTTTATCCGTCATCCTTGTGCCGGAAATTCACTTTCTCGCACCTAAGTATGAAATAGGCATGATCAGTACCAAAGATATCAAAGCGGATCGTGACTTTCTGGTCGAAGACAGGGAATCAACCAAACAAAAGAATATTGACGCTGCAGAAAATATTAAATTTGTCTATGATTACGACGTCAATATGCCTTCCGTTATTGAAGGGAAATTAGTCAAAATATTTAATACCGCAGATGAATTTTTCAGGGATGTTTCTAAAGATAAACACTCGAACAACATTCCAGCTAATTTCCGTGAAACGCAGAAAATAAAAAAGATATTTGATAATACTCTGGGGTTTTCTCTGAGCTCTGAGGAATTCAGTACATTAATCAACCAGAAAAATTTTAATGAAATACATAACAAACTTTCCCGGGTCATTGTTTCAGTCTACGAAAATAGATTTATCACCAATGCCGGTTTTACCAAAGGAGAAAAAGAAAAAGGCATTACCTTGCGGAATCTGAAAACACAAACCGAAGAAGAACTGAAAGACATCAGTCCGGTTATGCACATTAAAGATATTGATGCGACCCTTGCCCGGAAAGTTAATACAATATTTTCCAAAGACGATCAGGATTTAAGACGCAATATTCTTACCATCTGCAAAAAATTAATAGAACCTAATCTGACATTTAATAAAGAAGCAACGGAGAAGAAAAAAACTGTGGCAATGGGAGAGGTCAAACCCGTATTTTTCCAAGTTCAAAAAAATGAAATGATTGTTCGTGAAGGTGAAAAGATAAATTCGCTGGAATTGGCCAAACTGGAGGCTTTTCATAGAGCCACCGGAGATAATAAATTTTCCAGTATTTCGGTTGCCCTGGGGATTTTCTGCACGGCACTTTTTCTTTCTCTGGTTCTTTATTTCTGGCGCACAAGGAACTGGCTTAAATCAGCCCATAGTTCTAATGTCGTCGATTTACTGGTATTCGGTCTCATTGTTATCTTACAAATTGCTATTGTTAAAATCGGCATATTCATGTCCGGAGCATTAAACAGAGCGTTTCCTTTCATCTCCCTGGAGTCCTTTTATTTTGCCATCCCATTTGCCATGGGATCAATGATTATGGCTATTTTAATCAACCGCAATGTTGCTCTTATCCTCAGCGTACTCACTTCATTTCTCATTGGTTTCCTCTTTGAGGAAAAAATAATTTTTCCCCTTTATTCTTTTTTAGGCTCTGTTGCCGCCGCTCATCAGATAGTTAATAGCCGGCATCGTTCCGCTTTTTTGAAAGTTGGAATATTTCTGAGCATTATTAATATAGCGACAATTATTTGTTTGAACCTCTTGTCCGGTAATCTGCTTAATAATTTATTTTGGCGACTGCTTGCAGGCGCAGTCGGAGGTATCTTGACCGGAGTTCTCGTTGCCGGAATCACACCTATTTTTGAAAGCATTTTCGGCTTTATGACCGATATTAAATTTTTAGAATTAGCCAACCTCAATCAACCTATTTTCCAGAGAATGATCATCGAAGCCCCGGGAACATATCATCACAGTATTATTGTAGCCTCTCTTGTGGAAGCGGCAAGTGAAGCTATTGGAGCCGACTCCATACTGGCTAAAGTCAGCGCCTACTATCATGATATCGGCAAATTAAAAAAACCTCAGTACTTTATTGAGAATCAGCCGAGTACTGAAAACAAACATGATAAATTGTCACCCAAGATGAGCAGTTTAATTATAATTTCTCATGTAAAAGACGGCTGTGAACTTGCCGCTGAAGCAAAATTAGGCCGACAGATTATCAATATAATCCGGGAAAGTCATGGCACCAGTGTTGTCAGTTATTTTTACAACAAAGCCAAAAAAGATAAAGATGAATCGATCCGTTCTTTATCGGAAAGTGATTTTCGTTATCCCGGTCCAAAACCCCAGACAAAAGAAGCCGGACTTGTTATGTTGGGCGATGTAGTGGAAGCATCATCACGCTCACTTTCCAATCCGACACCGGCAAGAATCCGTTCACTGGTTAGGGAAAGGATAGAGAGTGTTTATACCGACGGTCAACTCGATGAATGTGAATTAACTTTAAAAAACTTGAATGTAATTGCGGAAACTTTTACAAGAATACTTACGGGAATATTTCATCATCGCATTGATTATTCTGAACAGGTGCAAAAAGACGGCAACGGCAAAAACGGAAATAATGAAAATCCAAATCGCAAATAAGCAAAATAAAATAAAAATCGCAAAACGAGATATTCGCAGCACAGTAATTAAGCTGTTAAAATATCTTAATTGCACAGACAAGGAAATCAGCATTTCTCTTGTTGACGACAAAACAATTCAACGGATGAACTATCAATATTTGGAAAGAGATAAGCCTACTAATGTTCTTTCTTTTTCTTTACAGGAAGGGAAATTCAGTAATATCAATCCTCAGATTTTAGGCGACATTGTTATATCCGTTGACACGGCCCGTCAAGAGGCATCACTGAGAAATTTTACTTTTGAACAGGAAATTGATTTCTTGATCATTCATGGACTCTTGCATCTTTTAGGTTACAATCACGAAAAAACAACAAAAGAAGAAACAAGGAAAATGCAAAGAAAAGAAAAGAAATTGTTTGATTTGTTAAATTGCACCGACACTCACTGTTGATTTTTGTCTATCTGTTTTTCACAGTCTGTTTACGACTTTTTCCCCTCGGAAATACTTTATGTCTCCTCCTTGGGAAGCTTTAATACCTGACCGGCTCGGATAGTATTGCTCTTCAAATTGTTCATTTCTTTGAGCTGAGCCACTGGAATATCAAAACGTTTGGCAATGATCAGGAGTGTATCGCCTTTTTTGACTTTATATAACTTCTTTACTTCTGCTAAAGTACTTTGAGTCCGGTTCGTTTTTGATACCGCTTTATCTTTTGTAATACGTGTTGTTCGAATAATCGGTATTCTCAGCTTTTGTCCGGGAACCAATCCTTTTTTTGCATTGATTTTATTATAGGATATAATTGTAGAAGAAGAAGTTTTGTATCTTTTAGCTACAGAGGCAATTGTTTCTCCCTTTTTCACCAGGTGTTTTGCGAATACAATACGGCTTGATGCAAACCGCGGCCTTTCACTCTCCGGAATTTCTGCAACGATTAAGTTAAATGATGATACGCAATCGACAGGAATTTTTAAGTCATATTCTTTATCCGGAGTAATTTTGTAACGTAATTCGGAATTCAGCAAATTTAATTTTTCTTCCGGGACGTCAATCTTCGATGCTATATCCTGAAGCTTCATAATCTTATTCACTTTGACAAACTCATAAGCAATAGGCTTTTCTATCGCTCCACCCAGATCCATTCCATACTTTTGCGGATTATTGATTATATGCAGTGTGGCCAGAAAGCGGGGGACATAACGGGCTGTTTCATTGGGCAGCTGATTATATAAATCCCAGAAGCGGTCAAAGTAATTAATATGCTGCCTTGATATAACGCGCAGTACCCTGCCCTCACCGCAGTTATATGCAGCCAGCACCGTCAACCAATCTCCGAACATGCCGTGCAGTTCTTTTAAATAGGCGATTGCCGCAGCGGTTGATTTTTCCACATCCATACGTTCATCAATCCATTCATCGCGGCTCAGGCCAAATTTATATCCCGTAGAAGGTATGAATTGCCAGAGTCCCAGGGCGCGCGCACGTGACAGCGCCAATATTTTGAAACCGCTCTCTACCAGTGGCAACCAGGAAAGTTCTTCCGGTATTCCCGCCTTTTTTAACTCCCGAATTATTATAGGACGGTACATTCCTGATCGTTGATATGATGAAATAAAAAAATCACGTTCTATCCCCTGAAAGGAACGAATTTCTTTCTCCACATCAGGATTCATAATTAACGGAATTTCGCTGGCTTTGCCGTTTGTTACCGTTTGCTTGGCTGAATATACGGTTAAAATACGTTTGGATATTAAAAGGCGTAAATCATCTTTTTGCCGGGCAACTGCCGGATCACCATTTGTATCTATAATCAGCGTATAAGCTTTATCCAATATATTTAATGTGTTTTCCACATCACCCTTGTCCCAGTAATTATCAGCGACTTCCAGTAAATCTAGCGCCTTTTCCATCATATCCTGTTCTTCATCATCCGCTTCGTCTTTTTGATCCTGAAGTGAAGTCGAATTGTTACCTATTTTGTTGTCATTATTTTCTTTGGGGGCTTGTACCTTTTTATCTTCTTCTTTTGTAGATTGGCTGACGCTATTAATAATTGTATTCTCGGCAAAAGCTCTATCAAGGGCAATTTGGGCATTACATAGTGACGTTGAAAAGAAATACAAACTGAAGGTCAAAAGACAGATACAACATATCCGGATCTTCATTTTTACCATGAATAAAATCTCCTTACCCTTTACAGCAATAAACAAATAGTTGCGATCTTATAACATACTTTCTTGTTTTTCCCAAAAATTAAATCTATGACACCGGCTGAAAACAAGCTCTATGATTATTAGTGCAATAAATTACTCAACGATTACATATTGATGTCTGATGACAGCTAGTCGGAGTCAGCAAGGACAAATCCCTCTTTGGGATCTGTTTTTGCTCTCATCAGATATGCCTGAATAAACTCATCTATATCACCATCCAGTACACGGCCGGCATTTCCATTTTCCAGATTTGTCCTATGGTCTTTAACCATCTTGTATGGATGTAAAACATAAGACCGAATCTGGCTACCCCAGGCAATATCCTTTTTTAGTTTATTTTCCTCGTTTATTTTGTCATTTTTTTGTTGTAATTCACGTTCGTAAAGTCTTGATTTCAGATATTTCATGGCCATTGACTTATTTTTATGCTGTGATCTTTCATTTTGGCATTGCACGACAATTCCCGTCGGTAAATGAGTGATCCTGACGGCGGAATCAGTTTTATTTACATGCTGTCCGCCTTTACCGCCTGCCCGGAACGTATCTATCCTCAAGTCTTTTTCATCAATTTCAATTTTTATATCATCATCAACCTCAGGATAAACAAAAACAGAGGCAAAAGAAGTGTGGCGACGACCATTGGAGTCAAAGGGAGAAATGCGTACCAACCGGTGAATACCTATTTCCGCCTTGGCATACCCATAAGCATATTCCCCTTCCAGAGTAAAGGTTACGCTTTTAATTCCCGCTTCATCACCGGGAAGAGAGTCGATAATTTTAGTTACAAACTCTCTTTTTTCCGCCCATCGTAAATACATTCTTAACAACATTTCCACCCAATCCTGGGCCTCAGTTCCTCCTGCTCCCGCATGAATCGACATAATAGCATTCATCGAATCCTGTTCACTGGCGAGCATCATTTTTAATTCATCCTGACGGACGGCTGAACTCAATTGACTCAATTCACTGCACAGATCATTCATTACTTGCTCATCTCTCTCTTCGAACGCAATTGTCCAGAGATGTTCAATATCGCTTATCTGATTACCGAATTTTTTCCAATTGTTCAGCTTATCGGCAAGTTTGTTTTTCTTTTGCAAAATCTCCCGAGCATATTCCTGATTGTTCCAGAAATCATTTTTTAAAGAAAGTATTTCTAGATCTTTTATCTTCAATTCCATTTCCGGAACGTCAAAGACAGTCCCCTATATACTGAATCCGTTTCTTTAATTCGTTGATGGTCTCCTGCATATTCTCTACCGTCATTTTTTATTCTCCCTTCTTTTAAAAAACAACGCAAAACAACAAATAATGATCAAGGAAAAGCAGGCAAATACAAGAATATCTCCATATTGAGCATAAATTGTCTTAATAGTGGAATATTTAATATTGCCTTTTAATGACGTTTTTTCAAAGATACTTGTCTCGGCTGCAATTTTCCCATTAGGATCAACTATTGCTGAAATGCCGGTATTGGCGGCCCTTACCAGATAAAGCCGATTTTCCACCGCTCGAAATATGGTCATAGAAAAATGTTGAAAAGGGGCGGAGGTGGCTCCAAACCAGGCATCATTGGTGATATTAACCAATAATTCAGCACCTGCTTTTTTATATGTTCTTGCTGCAAAAGGCAAGATTCCCTCATAACAAATCAGAATTCCGATTTTTTTATCACCCATCACTAAAGTATTATATCCTGTTCCGGCAGTAAAATCACCCATACCGGCAGTGAGCTTTTTAATAAACGGAAAAACGTTCCGCAAAGGAACATATTCACCATAAGGAACAAGATGCACTTTATTGTATTTTCCTTTAATATCACCATCCGGTGATAAAAGATATGCACTGTTATAATAATCGGTATTGGTTTTCGAATTTTCGTAGCTTGTCGACCCGAATATAAACCAGCTTTTTGCTTTTAAAGATATACCTCTGACTTGTTTCTGGTAAACATTGACATCCTGATAATTAAAGGGAAGCGCAGTTTCCGGCCACACAATTAAACTTCCGGCAATCGGTAAACTACTCAAAGTAATTTCTTCATAGATATTTATTGTTTCTTTCTGAAACTTTTCATTCCATTTTACGGATTGGTCAATATTACCCTGAACCAATGAAACCTCTATTCCCTTTGCTTTCCGTAAATATTCTTCAACATATTTTGATCTGTTAACACCATAAACGAGAACGCTGATTATAATCAGCGCAACAGCAGCAAGAAAAATGAATTCTTTCTTTGATCTTTTACTGACAACTTCAAACAAGGCTGCATTGGCAAGAACAATTAAAAACGAAATACCAAACACACCGAAAACATCGGCGAACTGAATAAGATAATTGTTCAAATACTGGGAATAGCCGAGATTTTCCCAAGGAAATCCGGTCAGAAAATATGATTTGCAATACTCCAGGCATATCCATAGTGCCGGCGCCGCAAAGCATAGAGAAATTTTTCTCCGGCAACAAACAACAAGTCCTGCTGTAAATAAAGCTGTATAAAGACTCAGATAGCAGGCCAAAAGCAACATTACAATAATTCCCTGATAAAGAGGCAGATAGCCGTAATTTACCACTACATAAGCTATCCAGTATATGACACCGATATTACAGATTAATCCGGTTATGAAACCTAAAAGAAGTCCCTGACGCAACGAAGTTGTTTCTTTCATTGTTGCCCAGAATAATGGAATCAAGGCAATCCAAGCCAGCATTCCGGAACCATATTTGGGAAAAGATAAAAAAAGCAGTGCGCCGCTGATTGCAGCTAAAAAAACGGCCTTGGAGGTCAACAGCCGGAATGTTGAAGATAAATATTTGAGCAGGATATTATGTTCCATCAGGAATTTCTTTTATTTTTCTTATTTTTACCCTCTTAATGCTTCTTTCATCGGCATTCTGAACCAATATTTCCAGACCTTCTATCTGAAATTTTTCTCCTGTTGCCGGAATTCTTTTGATGGAATTCAAAATAAAGCCGCTCAGTGTTTCATAACGGCCTTTGCCCTGATGAATATCCAGATATTCCTTGATCTTATCAATTTCCGTTCTGCCGTCAATAATCAATGATCCATCCGGCAATGGATAAATCCCAGTAGTATCAGCTTCTAGTTCTCGTTCATCTCGGATTTCGCCGACAATTTCCTCTAATAAATCTTCCAGAGTCACTAAACCGGACGTTCCTCCATATTCATCAATTACAATGGCCAGGTGTTTTTTATTCTCTTTTAATTCCTGAAAAAGTAAATGGGTATTTTTTGTTTCCGGTATGTAATAAGGTTTAGTCAGAATTGATAATATGTCCTCTTTGGTAATTTGTTTTGTCCAGAAGACAAGCAAATCTTTGACGTTTAAAATTCCGACAATATTATCAATTGTATTGCGGTAAACAGGGATTCTGGTGTGGCGGAATTCCAATACTTCCCTGATTATCTCCTCGATCGTTGCCTGCGTACTCACAGCCCGAATTTCTGTCCGGGGAATCATTATTTCTCTTACTAAAGTATGAGAAAAATCCAAAATATTTTCAATCATTTTCCGGGAAGTTTTATCCATCAAATTATACTTTTGTGCCTTTCCCAGAACAGTTTCTATTTGTTTTTTTAGATATTTGTGATTTTGCCAGAAAAGCAGTTTTTGCCTGTTGGTCATAATTAAAGCTCTCCTTCCAACTTACAGACCGCGCATATATTCAGGTCGTATCCTGGTTAAATCTTTTGTATCGATTACGGAATTTATCATTGCGAGAATTTTTTCTTTTTCCTGCGGCAGGCGAACTTTTACCGGCAAGTAATTAGAGGCGTGATTTGAGGTAAAAAAGCAATTGGTGAAATTAGAATTTGCTATAATTATATACAACTCCCTTATAAAACCGAACTTGTCCGGTAAAACAAACCGGCCGGACAGATAATCGGAATATAAATCCGTACCCGGAACCAGCATTAACGTAAGGGCACCCGTATAATCCGGATCAATATCCGTAAGTATTTTTGCAGTATCTATAGCATGTTCCATGCTTTTTTCCATCCCACCCAACCCCAGGATAACCGTAACAGAAAGGGCAATACCGGCTTGCTTTACTCTGTGCGATGCTTCCACCATCTGCTCGTAAGTTACACCTTTGTGGATTTTTTTCAGCAATTCGGGATTTCCAGTTTCCACACCTAGATATATTATTTTTAAACCTGATTGTCTTAATTTTATAAGCTCATCAACTGATTTTCTCAATATGCTTTTAGCATTGGCATATGTTCCGATTCGTTTTACAGTTGGAATATTTTCATTTATTAATTGCAGAATTTCTTCAAGCTTGGCTTGCGGTATTATCAGGGCATCACCATCACACAGGAATACCTTTTCTACATGTCCGTAACTGCGTGCTTCCTTCAGATCCTTTCTTATTAAATCCAAAGGTTTTATTTTGAACTTCTTTCCGAGGTATGTTCCGCAAAATGCGCATTTATTATGAGAACAACCTGTCGTTACTTGTAATAATAAGCTGTAGGCTTCACTAGGCGGTCGAATTATTATTCCTTCGTAATCCATATTCTCTTTTCTTCCTGATGATTACTCAATAATCAGTAAACAAGCATGGCCAATAAAGTATGTCAACTCAATTATGATGAAAATTTCTCGACACGAAATAAATTGCCTGCCTTCATAAAAAGCAAAAGGGAGTCATCTCTTAAAAGCTGACTCCCTTAGATTTTTTGGCGGGGCCGATGGGACTTGAACCCACGCCCTCCGGCGTGACAGGCCGGCGTTATAACCAACTTAACTACGACCCCAAAAAACCTTTTATTTATATTTTAAACTAACTTTCATGGTAGGCGGAACAGGACTTGAACCTGTGACATCCACGGTGTAAGCGTGGCGCTCTCCCAGCTGAGCTACCCGCCCTTAAGCTCCCAAAATGATCTGAGGCTTCTAACAACAATGGTAATTCTTGTCAAGCTATAAATAGTTATTAATTTACAGCCGGAACGTCCACCTGCAGATTCGGTACACATCTGTCGTTAAAATTATCCTCGTCCTTCACAAGGGCAATTTCCAATACTTCATCAATATGCTCGACAAAAATAATCTCGAGCGCTTTCTGTACGTTTTGTGGTACCTCTGCCACATCTTTTTCATTATCTTTTGGAATAATGACTGTTTTGATATTGCCACGGTGAGCTGCAAGTATTTTTTCTTTTAAACCGCCAATAGGCAGCACTCTGCCTCTTAAAGTGATTTCACCGGTCATGGCTAAATCAGCACGTACTTTTTTCTTCATCAGTGCGGAAGCAATAGATGTGGCCATGGCAATACCGGCCGATGGTCCATCTTTGGGAATCGCTCCTTCCGGAACGTGAACATGAATATCAATTTTCTTGTAAAAATTCTTAGGCAAACCAAATTTTTCCGCTCTTGCCCGGATATATGTCAATGCCGCTTGAACTGATTCCTGCATCACATCGCCCAGCTTGCCCGTCATAACCATCTTTCCGGTTCCTTCCATAATGGAAGACTCAATAGATAAAAGCTCTCCTCCCACCTCAGTCCAGGCAAGGCCGACTGTTAAACCAATCTCGTTTTTCCCCTCAGTTTCACCATGTCTAAATTTCGGAACACCCAAATATTTAGGAATAGATTGAGCGGCAATGATTATTTTTTTCTTACTGCCGTTGTTTACCAACTCTTTGGCAATTTTACGGCAAACTGAGGCTATTTCTCTTTCCAGATTACGTACACCGGCTTCTCTTGTATATTGACGGATAATTCTTAATATTGCCCCTTTGGTAAATTCGACATTACTTTCCTGCAATCCATTTGCTTCCATTTCTTTAGTTACCAGAAATTTTCTGGCTATTTGCAGTTTCTCCTGCTCGGTATATCCGGCTATCCGTATTACTTCCATTCTGTCCTGCAACGGAGCCGGTATGGTTTGTAAAACATTAGCCGTAGTAATAAACATGATGTCCGAAAGGTCATAATCTATATCAAGATAATTATCGTTAAAAGCAAAGTTCTGCTCCGGATCAAGAACCTCCAATAAAGCGGAAGAAGGATCTCCCCGGAAATCGGAAGTCAATTTGTCCACTTCATCCAGACAAAAAACAGGATTGTTCGAACCGGCTTTTTTGAGCGATTGAACTATTTTCCCCGGCATTGCACCTATGTATGTGCGCCGATGGCCCCGGATTTCCGCCTCATCACGCACACCACCCAACGATATACGGACAAATTTCCTGTTGGTTGCCCGAGCCACGGACTTGGCGATAGATGTCTTGCCTACGCCCGGAGGACCAACCAGACAGAGAATCGGACCTTTGTTCTTTTTAACCAAGGATTGTACTGCCAGATATTCAATGATACGTTCTTTAACTTTTTTCAGGCCGTAATGATCATCCTCCAGAATTGCTTCTGATTCTTTCAAGCTGTATTTATTCTCGGTCTTCTCCGACCAGGGCATATCCAGAAGCCAGTCGATATAATTTCGAACTACTGTTGCTTCGGCCGACATGGGTGCCATCATTTGCAATTTTTTAATTTCCTGACGAACTTTTTTTGTTGCCTCTTCCGACATTTTTTTCTGTTTAAGTCGTTTTTCCAATTCAATTATTTCATTGCGGAAGTCGTCTTTTTCGCCCATCTCTTTTTGAATGGCGCGCATCTGCTCATTGAGATAATAATCTTTTTGCGTTTTTTCCATCTGCTTTTTAACGCGCCGTTTGATTTTTTCCTCAACCTGCAGAATCTCAATTTCTGAAAGCATCATGGAGTAAATTGCTTCGAGACGTTCGGTAATATCGAATATCTCCATTATTTTCTGCTTGTCTTCCAGTTTTACATTAAGGTGAGTAACAACAACGTCGGCAAGTTTGGAAGCATTATCGATCGCTGCAATGGTACCCATCATTTCAACATGGATTTTTTTGCTGAGCTTCAGATATAGCTCAAAAGATTCCTTGATGCTGCGCATCAGTGCCTGTTTCTTCACATCATTGTGATCGTCAATATCATCAATTTCATTTACTTTAACCAGGAAAAAATCTTCATTCTGCAGATATTCTTTAATGGTTCCTCTTGTTTTACCTTCAACCAGTACTTTAACTGTTCCGTCTGGTAAACGTAATAACTGGATGATGATACCTATTGTACCTACATTGTAAATATCTTCTGCTGCCGGATCATCTTTTTTAGCACTTTTTTGGGCTACCATAAAAATGCCCTTTTCATACTTCATCGCTGATTCCAGCGCAGCAATGGATTTTTCCCGTCCGACAAACAGAGGTACAATCATATGAGGAAAAACTACAACATCTCGAAGCGGTAAAAGAGGTATTACCACTGTTTTTTCCTGTTCTTTAATATTATTTTCATCAAACATAATTTATTCCATACTATTTTTTCAAGCTGATTCGGATTTTGTTTCGTAAATCAAAATGGGCTTTTCATTGTTGGTGACGACATCTTCATTAATAACACATTCTTTAATGTCACGTTGTGAAGGAATTTCATACATAACTTCCAGCATTGTATTTTCCAGAATCGATCGTAAACCGCGCGCACCTGATTTCCTTTCCATGGAGAGTTTCGCCACGGCTCGCAGTGCACCTTCGGTAAATTTCAATGTTACATTCTCCAGCTTAAACAATTTTTTGTATTGCTTGATGATGGAGTCCTTTGGTTCCATCAGGATACGAATTAAAGTCGATTCATCCAGATCATCGAGCGTTGCAATAACAGGAAGCCGGCCGATAAATTCCGGAATCAAGCCGAATTTCAGCAAATCTTCCGGACGAATTTCTGAAAGAATCTCTCCTATTCGTCTTTCTTTTTTGCTTTTTATTTTAGCACCAAAACCCATGGCATTGGCACCTAATCTTTTGGAAATTATGTTTTCCAGATCATTAAAGGCACCACCGCAAATAAACAAAATGTTTGTGGTGTCGACCTGGATGAATTCCTGTTGCGGATGTTTACGACCTCCTTTAGGAGGGATATTGGCCATTGTTCCTTCCATAATCTTTAACAGGGCCTGTTGAACTCCTTCACCGGAAACGTCCCGAGTTATGGAAGGATTGCCTGATTTTTTTGCAATCTTATCAATTTCATCAATATAAACAATTCCTTTCGATGCACGGGTAACATCGTAATCGGCGTTCTGCAGCAGACTTAAAATTATATTTTCCACATCTTCACCTACATAGCCCGCTTCGGTCAAGGTTGTGGCGTCGGCAATTGTAAATGGAACATTAAGAATTTTAGCCAGAGTTTTGGCAAGCAGTGTTTTGCCCGATCCCGTTGGTCCCACTAGGAGCACATTGCTTTTTTGAATTTCAACATCATCAGATTCTACATGAGAAAATAATCTTTTGTAATGGTTATAAACCGCAACTGACAGAATCTTTTTTGTCTTTTCTTGACCAATTACATATTGATCCAAAAATTTTTTAAGCTCTTTCGGTTCCGGTAAAACATTTTTTTTCTCTTTATCTAACGATTTTCCTTCGTCTTCTTCAACAATAGAACGGCAAAGCTCGATGCACTCATCACATATATACGCCGTCGGACCGGCAACCAGCTTTCTTACCTCACTTTGCATTTTTCCGCAAAATGAACAAAAAAGCATACCTTGCCCCATCCGGTTGTCTTTACTTCTTTTTATCACGAGGTGTCTCCTTATTGATTGGCGGAAATAGTCGTCTTTTTTATTATTATATCGTCAATTATCCCGTATTCCTTAGCTTGAATACCCGTCATATAATAATCCCGTTCGGTATCGTTGACGATTTTAGCAAGAGGTTTACCGGTTAATTCAGACATAATGTTGTTTAACTCATCCTTTAATCTTAATATTTCTCTGGCTTGGATATCTATATCCGTTGCCTGGCCCTGAAAACCACCCAGCGGCTGGTGAATCAATATACGGGAGTGCGGCAAGGCAAACCGCTTACCCTTTTCTCCGGCAGCCAGAAGCACGGCGGCCATACTCGCAGCCTGTCCCATACAAAAAGTCGATATCGGCGGCTTGATGTATTGCATCGTATCATAAATAGCCATTCCTGAACTTACGTGCCCACCGGGTGAATTCAAATAGAAAAATATCTCCTTATCCGGATCTTCCGCTTCCAAATAAAGCATTTGAGCCACAATAAGATTGGCAACATTATCATCAATGGCTGTACCTAAAAAGATAATACGATCTTTCAAGAGGCGCGAATAAATATCAAAAGCTCTTTCTCCGCGACCATCCTGTTCAACTACCATGGGAATTAAAGTCACTTTCCATCCTCCGGAATCATGCCGATTTTTTCAACTGCCTTAATATTGGCATGTTGCTCAATAAAGTCAAATACCTTTTTTTGAATTAACTCCGATTTAAGGCTATCTCTTCTTTCATCTTTTTCATAAGCAGTCTTTAGTAATTGATAATCTCTGCCGTGTTTTACAGCCAGTGTTTCGATATGCTTATCTATTTCCGATTCTTCAACATTCAGGGATTCTTTTTCCGCAATCGCCTTTAAAATAAGGAAAGATTTAACAATTTTCACGGCTTCATCTTTAAACTTGTCATGCATTTTAAAACTGAGTTCCATGGCATTTTTTTCATCCATACCGGCGGAAGTCATTCTTTTGTGGGCATCGGCCATCATATAATAAATCTGCTTTTCTACAAGTGAAGGTGGAACCTCAAATTCATTTTCTTTTAATAAAATATCCATGATACTGTTTTGCAGATTGGTTTCGGACATCTTTTTACTTTCTTCACCCAGTGTTTTAAGAATTTCTTTTTTTAAATCATCCAGGGAATTGTATTTTTCAAAGTTTTTAATAAAAGCTTCATCCAGTTCAGGTAATTTCTTTTCTTTGATGTTCTTTATCGTTACGGAAAAGTCTACTTCTTTGCCGGCGAACTTCTTTTCCTGATAATCTTCCGGGAAAGTTACATTTAAAGTTTTTGTTTCGTTATTGTTCATTCCCTCTAATTGTTCCTCAAATCCGGGAATAAATCTCTTGGATCCGACTTCCAGAAAATAATTTTCGGCTTTCAATTCTTTGAGTGATTCACCGTTTAACGTTCCTGCAAAATCAATCGTTACAAAATCACCTTGCCGAACAGGACGTTCTTCTTTAACCTCTTCCATTGTGGCAAACATCTGCCGGATTTGCGTAAATCTGTTTTCCAGATCATTATCAGTGACCACAATATTTTCTTTTTCTACTGCCAGGCCTTTATAACCTTGCGGTTCAAATTTCGGCTCTGTTTCAAAGGACGCTGTAAAAGAAAAATCCGTATTCTCCTTCAATCCTTCTTGGGTGATCTCGGGTTTGGAAACTGACGCGATCCCTTTATCTTCGAGGGTCTGCCAGTAATACTTATTGATGATGTTGGTAATAGTATCGCCTTCGACCTGTTCTTTAAAATAAGTTTCGAGTACTTTACGCGGTACTTTACCGGGACGGAACCCTCTTAATTTAGCTTTTTTCCCGACATCCCGATACACGGAATCAAGCTCTTCTTTAACTTCATTCCAAGGTATTTCAAACGACAGTTTCTTCTTGATGGTACTCAATTCTTCTATTTTAATTGCAGCTGGACTCACAACTTTATCTCCTTTTTTTCATATGAAATATTTGGCAATTTTTACAAGTAATGGTGCGAGAGAGGGGATTTGAACCCCTATCCGCCAGGCGGGCTGGATCCTAAGTCCAGTGCGTCTGCCAATTCCGCCACTCTCGCCTTTGGGATTTTTGTGAATTATATAGTTCCTACCCGCACAAAAGTCAACGCAGATTCTCCCCTGCTTTTGATTAAACAATATGAGTTAAATTGCGCTATTGACAGGCGCTCATGTAATTGATTATCCGTTTTAATGCAAGAGAAATGTATGGAGAAATAACACAATACCGCCGATAATTCCACCGTAGTCCTAATAGGCTTATTTTATTTGCTTTATTTTATCTTTGCGGAAAACAGATATATTATCTTCTCCAAAACTCCGGTACCAGAAGTACAATAATGGTGTAAATTTCCAGTCTGCCCAGAAGCATACAGATAATCAATATCCATTTACCGTATATTGATATTCCGGAAAAGTTATCCATCGGTCCCACTGTTCCTAGTCCGGGACCAACGTTACCAAGGCAACTTGCCACAGATGATATTGAAGAAATAAGATCAAGGCCGGTGAAAGACATAAGCAGAACAGCTATTATATAAATCCCCAGATAAAGGAAAAAAAAACCCCAGATGCTCCGCATAATTGTTTGAGGTATGGGAATATTTCCCAATTTTACGACGGTAATGGTATGGGGGTGGATAATCCGCATAAGCTCAAGATAACTATGTTTTAAAATCAAAACAATACGTACAATTTTTATGGCACCACCTGTAGATCCGGCCATAGAACCGAAAAACATGCATATAAACAGAATCAGCTGAGAAAAAGCAGGCCATTTTTCATAATCGGCAGTCACAAACCCCGTAGTGGTTAAGATTGATACAACCTGAAAAGAAGCATAACGGAAGGCATCAAGGAAATTGTTGTAAAGTGTTCCATAGATATCTCCCGCTACCAACAGTGTGAAAACGGCAACAATTAATATGTATGCCCGCAGTTCCGAATTAAAGAAAAAATCTCTGTAATGTCCCTTCATGAGCTTGTAATGGAGAGAAAAATTTATACCGGCTATCAACATGAACAGTAGAACTATATAATCCACATAAGCGCTTTTATAATGGGCAATACTGGCATTTTTTGTGGAAAAGCCACCGGTCGGCATTGTGGCAAAAGCATGATTGACGGAATCAAACAATGACATTCCACCAAAGAGCAGAAGAATAACCTGTAGCATTGTAAGGAAAATATATATTTTCCATAATACCTTTGCCGTATCAGAAATTCTTGGTGTCAGCTTATCCACAACAGGGCTGGGTGTTTCCGCTTTATAGAGCTGCATTCCCCCCACACCAAGGAATGGAAGGATAGCGATAGATAGCACGATGATCCCCATACCTCCCAGCCATTGCGTTTGACTTCGCCAAAGCATAATACTGCGAGGCAGCAATTCAATATCCGTAATAATTGTGGCGCCGGTAGTTGTAAATCCTGAAATACATTCGAAGTATGCTTCTGTAAAATTGGAAATGGTCCCTGATAAAAGATAAGGCAGGGTTGCTACCATGCTCGCCATGACCCAGCCTAATGTAACAATTATCATCCCGTCTTTATGACTCAAATGTATGTCGTGACTCATGCCTCTGGTACATAGATAGCCAATTCCGCCCAGAGCACACGTTATCACCATTGAATACAAAATAGGATATGCGCTGCCGTCTCCGTCGTAGAGAGAAATTCCTAAAGGAGACAGCATGGAGACACCGAGGAAAAAAACAAGAGCCGCTACCATGTGAATTACAAGGCGATAATTCATTAAAAATACTCCATTTTTACCATGAACAGTTTTTCCAGATCGGAAATTACCTGCTGGAGGGCAAAAATTATCAACCGGTCATGGGGAAGTATCACCGTATCTCCCTGAGGTATGATAATATCTTCTCCCCGGACAATTGCTCCCAGAATTGCTCCTTCCGGAAAATTCAACTTCTTGAGCGGGGTATTAACGATATCTGATGTTTCCAGAGCTTCCACTTCAATGGCTTCAGCGTGTTCTTCCCGGAGAGGTGCCACGGAGATGATTTTACCGTGACGAATATGATGTAGAATAGCCCGTACCGCTGCCATTCGGGGATTAATTACGGTATCAAGGCCGATATCCGACACAACGGGAATATAACTAAGTTTACTGACACGGGTAATAGTTTTTTGAATTCCCATACCCTTGGCAAGTAAAGAAATAAGAATATTGCTTTCCTCGTCTCCGGTCAGGGCAATAAGAAGATCCGCACAGCCGACGTTTTCTTCTCTCAGCAAATCCCTGTCCGCACCATCGCCTTTGATGATTATAACATGATTAAGCATATTTGCCATCTGCTTGCATCGCTCGGAATCGTCATCGATCAATTTTACTCTTAATCGTTTTTCATCCAATGCAGAAGCCAGAGCAGCGCCGGTCTCGCCTGCTCCCACGATGACAATATTTGTAATGGGCTTGTTCGGTATATTGAGATGCTCCAGTGTACGACTGACATCTGACCCCCGGACAACGAAATAGACCAAATCGTGCGGATGAATAATATCCTTACCGCTGGGAATTAGAATTTTCTGGCCCCGTACGATAGCACCTATCAGAATGTCGTTTCCCAATCCACTAAGAGAGCTTAACCGTTTTTCCGCAAATGGTGAATCACGATTAATGAGAAAACTTATTAATTTAACCTTGCCTCCAACAAAATCGATTACCTCCGAGGCACCCGGAACGTTGATCAGACTAAGAACGGTATCAACCATCATTGCCCGGGTATTGATGATCAAGTCTATTCCTAAATGCTCTTTATTAAAAAGATCCTTTAATGCCAGATATTCCCTGTTTTTTACCCGGGCAATTTTGATGGTATGCTGGTTGAGATTCCTGACCAGCATGCAGGAAATCAGGTTTACCTCATCGCTGTTTGTGGCCGCCACGAGCATCTCCGCTTCTTCAATTCCTGCATCTTTAAGCATTTGCGGACTTGTTCCGGAACCCCATAGCGTCTGGACATCCAGATTTTCACTTATTCTGCGGATTTTTTTCGGATCATTATCAATTAAAACAACATCATGTTTCTCTTCCGAGAGCGTCTTGGCAATATGATAACCAACTTCTCCGGCACCTACTATAATAATGCGCATTCGTCGTCTCCCGAATTATCTTTTAACTCCGGTGTAAGAAATTTATTTATGACCTATAACCTGCAATTAAAAAGTATTCAAAGGTGTCACAGCATTGAGTCCCTTGAAATTTCGAAACTATATAGTCACTGCCCCGGCAAAAGTCAACGTGGATTATATAAGGGAATTTATTAATAAATGTCTTTCATTGTGTTTTTTTTGCAAAAGAACGGGGAATGTAAAACAAACGTATTTAAGATAAGAATAAAAAAAGAGTTAACCATTGTTTTGGTTAACTCCCGTATTTTTACTGGTCGGGGCGAGTGGATTTGAACCACCGGCCCTCTGAACCCCATTCAGATACGCTACCAGACTGCGCCACGCCCCGACTTATCTTGAAGTGTTGAGGTCATTACCATCATAGGAGTACCATGTCAAGAACAAACAAATACCGCATGTTGCCTCTTCAGGTGGGGAAAAATACACGTCGCGGATTTGCTTTATAAGAATGGACAGTCAAAAATCCATAAAATAAATCTTGAACTAATAAGAGCAATAAAGTAAGATACTTAACAATGAATAGTTATCGTATGAAATCACTAAGAACAAATAAAAATATCATACTACAGGCGCTTTTCCCGGTATTTGTTATTTGTTTTTTCGTTTTTGCAGCTTCATTTACGTATGCCGATATTTTTAAGTACGTTGATGAAGAAGGAGTATTGCATTTAACAAATGTTCCCTCCTCTCCCAATGTCAAATACATTCTTGTTCTCAAAGAAAAGAGGATTCTCTTCCGTTCCGGTATTGACGTAAATAAATTTGATCAAATTATCATCAAGACGGCAAATAAATATAAAGTTGATTATGCCCTGATTAAAGCCGTTATTAAAGCTGAATCCAACTTTAATCATCAAGCTGTTTCTCCGGTTGGAGCCCAGGGATTGATGCAGTTGATGCCTGCCACAGCGTCTCAATTACAGGTAGAAAATGCTTTTCATCCGGAAAAAAATATTGAAGGCGGTGTCCGCTATCTCCGGTATCTGATCAATCTTTACCGGGGTGACCTGACACTTGCTCTTGCCGCTTATAATGCCGGCGAAAAAGCAGTTGCCAAATACGGCAATCAGATCCCACCATATCGAGAGACAGAAAATTATGTTAAAAGAGTTATGAGCTTTTACCGGTCCTTACAAAGATAGATATTTTTTCAATTTCGCCAGTTTTTTCTCTTTTATTCCTTCAATTTCCATAAGTTCCCCGACATTTCGGAAACGTACTTTTTTCTGTCTTAATTTTAAAATCTTTTCCGCTGTTACTTCACCTATACCAGGTATCAAAAGCAAGTCATCTTCCGTCGCCATATTAAGATTAATGGTCATCCCCAGCGCAATCCTCTTGAGATTATCGATCCGCCCCACGGCAATATTTCCCTTCGAGTTGGAATCAAGTATTAATTTCATTCCGTCTTTTAGTTCAAAATTGTTGAGGATTTTAATATCAAGACCCGTTGACTGTAATAATTGATCGGCCTTCATTCCGCTCCCGGTGAAATATATACCGCTTCCCGTCTCTTCAGTATTAGAGATTTCCACGGCCAGGGTATTATTACACTGATTGGCATAGTCGGGAATTTTGTAAACACAAGAGTAATTGAAGAAAAAAACAAAAAAGGGAATAATCGCGAGAATCAAAAAAATCCCGATTAATCCCTTCAGTTGTTTTTTAAACATTTTTTTTATTTGCTATCAGGAAGATTTTTTTTCCAACCCAAATGTATCATGGAGAACCATAACCGCCAGTTCCGTATATTTTCTCTGGATAACACAGGATATTTTAATTTCCGATGTACTGATCATCATAATATTTATTCCTTCAGCGGAAAGCGCGGAAAACATCTTTGCCGCAACACCGGCATGGCTCGCCATTCCGACGCCGATTATTGATACCTTGGAAACCTGATCATCAACTTCAACGTTTTTGGCATCAATTGTTTTTGCTGTTTCCTGAATAATTTTCTGGGCATCCTTCAAATCTTTCTTCGAAACCGTAAAAGTAACATCGGTAAAGCCTTCCAGGCTGGCATTTTGAATAATCATATCGACAATAATGTTGTGTTGAGACAAGGGCGTAAACAGCATTGCCGCAATACCCGGTTTATCCGGAACATGAGTTACCGTAATTTTAGCCTGATCACGATCGTAAGTTATACCTGACACAATCTCTCTTTCCATATCCATATCCTCCTTAGTCACAAGCGTTCCGCCTTCATCGGAAAATGTTGATTTTACATATACCGGAACATTATACTTTTTGGCCATTTCTACTGACCTGGGCTGCAAAACCTTAGCTCCGGTCATAGCCATTTCCAGCATCTCATCGTACGAAATTTTATCCAGTCGCCGTGCTTTTGAGCAGATATTGGGATCGGTTGTGTAAACACCGTCAACGTCCGTATAAATATCACATTGATCGGCATTTAAAACTGCCGCCAGAGCAACCGCACTGGTATCCGATCCTCCACGACCGAGAGTTGTTATATTATTTTCCTTATCTACACCCTGAAACCCGGCAACTACGACAACCGTTCCCATGCTTAATTCTTTTTTAATGACTTCGGTATCAACCGCCAGAATTCTTGCTTTCTTATGAGCAGTATCGGTCCAAAATTTAACCTGAAAACCCAGAAATGATTTTGCCCGGTAGCCCATTGAATTCAATATTATCGCCAGTAAAGTTACTGTAATCTGCTCACCTGTGGAAATTAAGGCATCATATTCCCTTGCATCGGGTGAATCCGCCGCTTTTTGGGCCAATGCAATCAGTTTATCCGTTTCGCCTGACATGGCCGATAAAACTACAACAACTTCATTACCTGCTTTTTTTTCACGAATTACTTTAGCGGCTACATTCTTAATTTTATCAATATCTGCAACCGACGTTCCACCGAATTTTTGAACAACCAGTGCCATTTTTTTTCATCCTCCGTCTTTTGTATCAATACGAAATTCTTTCAGTCTGCATGACTGGCCTTTAATAATTATTTTCCGTTTATCTTCATCAACATACTCGAAATTAACATGAATTGCTGTTTCCGGAATAAGTTTGGCAATTTTTTCCGCCCATTCAATAACCACGACACCATTCCCTGCAAAATACTCTTCGTATCCTAAATCATCCAAATCGGCACAGCTGTTCAATCTGTAAACGTCGAAATGATATAATCTGAATTTAGCCGGATACTCATTAATCAATGTAAAAGTCGGACTGGTTATCGAATATTTTTCATCAACTCCCAGTCCCCGTGCCAGGCCACCGGTAAAGCATGTTTTCCCTGATCCAAGTTCACCCGATAACGCGAGTATATCGCCTCCCTTTAACTTTTCCCCGATATGACGGGCAAAGGTAAAAGTTTCAAGGGCATTATTCGTTATTATTTTAATTTCTGCTTTTTCCTGTTCCATTAAAAATGGCGGCAATCTAACACTTTATTTATTTTTTTTCCAACAAAACAATTGCTGACGCATAATTTTTAGTATGGGTTAAACTTAAATGCACTTCGGCAATTCGTTTTTTTTCAATCTGTTTTTTTGCTTCACCCCGCAATAACAGATCAGGCTTGCCGTTCTTATCATTAACAACTTCAATTTCCTTAAATTTTACTCCCATTCCCAGGCCGATACCTAAGGCTTTAAGAAAAGATTCTTTGGCCGCAAATCGTGCACCGTAATTAATTGAACTCTGTGTATGTTTTCCGCAATATTTTATTTCGCTATCGCAAAATACACGCTGCAGAAACTTGTCCCCCCATTTGGCGATAATTTTTGCCAAACGATCATTTTCCACCAAATCTATTCCCACCCCGTAAATCATTTTCAACCTTTTATGAATGCAAAATAGCATCGGTAATGGCGGCAACTTTTTTCATAGAAACAACATCGTGCACACGTATAATATGACAGCCGTTTAATATTGCCGCAGCAACTGTGGCTGCTGTTCCTTCAACTCTTCCCTGAGGTTCTTCCCCTGTTATTTTACCAATAAACGATTTTCTGGATGTCCCCATTATTATCGGAACCCCCAAGGTTTTCAATTCGGCAAGACTGTTGATAATCCGATAATTGTCCGCGATTGTTTTTCCGAAACCTATCCCCGGATCAACTACCAGTTTGTCTTTTTTTATACCACCGGCAATAGCTTCTGCAACAGCGTTACCAAGAAATGAAATTATTTCACCCATTAAATTATTGTAGATCAGGTTACCTTGCTGCATATTATGCGGTCTGCCCCGCATATGCATGAGTATTATCGCAGCCCGGCCTGCTTTTGCCGTCTGCATCATTTTTTTATCATTATGAAAGGCACTTATATCATTGACTATTTCCGCTCCGGACGCAATGGCTTCTTCGGCTACCCGAGCTTTCGACGTATCAATGGAAACCGGTATTTTTGACTGGCTGGTAATCTCGCTGATCACGGGAATTACTCTTCTTAATTCTTCCTTGAGCGAAACAGCTGCCGCACCCGGACGCGTTGATTCTCCGCCTATATCAATAATATCCGCTCCGTCGGCAATCATCTGCATTCCGTGATCGATTGCTTCTTTTTGCGAATAATAAAGGCCTCCATCGGAAAATGAATCAGGTGTTACATTTAAAATACCCATAATCAGTGTTTTTTGTCCCAATGGAATTTTCCGGCGTGACGTTTTTAAAATAAATTCATTCTGCTTGATATTTTCGAGCAATTTGCAAATATCTCTGGAAATTATATTTAATCCAAAAGGTTGTTTTTCAAGTTTCACAGTCAGAGATGAAATTTGCTTTATTGTACCCATAATTAAAACATTCGTTGATGGAATACTGTTGTCGACACTTCCTCTTGCTACTGCCGCATCTCCACCGATCGACAAAATCTCCTGTTTGATAATATTGGCAACACGGCACGGCTTATTTTCCAGCAGGATGTTAACATTCATTGTTTTCGGCAACATGGCTTCAATACCATAGGGATCGACGCCGATTTCCTTAAATACAGCCGCCGCCTGAGATAAATCTCTGATGTTAATGATTTTCATCACGCCAATGTTTCGTCAAATTCTATTGGTTTAGAAATGAATCTCTTCCAGAAACAAATTATGACATGCTTTTTGAATCTGCTGTTTGCAGCTGCTTTGGTAATGCATCGCCGATTATGGCATCAATTTCCTGACCATTTAATACTTCCTTCTCCAGAAGTTCCTCGGCTATTTTGTGCAGGATGTCGATATGGTCGGAAAGCAGCTTTTTTGCTTTTTCATAATTTTGCATAACCAGGGACATAACTTCGACGTCAATATTTTTTGCGGTTTCTTCACTGTAGTCCTTATGTGTCGCAAATTCCCGACCCAGGAATATTTGTTCTTCCTTTTTGCCATAGCTCAGTGGTCCCAGTTTTTTACTCATTCCCCATTCACAGACCATTTTTCTGGCCAGATTGGTCGCCCGTTCAATATCATTGCCTGCTCCGGTTGTAAAATCGTGCAGAACTATTTCTTCCGCAGCACGACCGCCCAAAAGGATTGCAATGTTTTTATCCAGATATTCCCGCGGATATGTATGCTTTTCATCAATCGGTAATTGCTGTGTCAAGCCTAAAGCCCTGCCCCGGGGTATAATCGTCACTTTATGGATAGGATCCGTTCCCGGCATTAAACGTGCCACCAGAGCGTGCCCTGTTTCATGATAAGCCGTATTGCGTTTTTCCAGATCGCTGATAACCATGCTTCTTCTTTCGGTACCCATTAAAATTTTATCTTTGGCGAATTCAAAATCGCTCATATTGACTTTTTCTTTATTCGCTCTTGCCGCGTTAAGGACGGCTTCATTAACCAGATTCTCGATGTCTGCCCCTGATGTTCCCGGCGTTCCTCTGGCCAGAATAGCAAAATCTACATCTTCGGTAATAGGAGCTTTACGGGCATGAACCGCAAAAATTTTTTCCCGTCCTTTCACATCCGGCAGAGGCACTATGACCTGACGGTCAAATCTTCCTGGGCGCAGCAGCGCCGGATCAAGAACATCCGGCCGGTTTGTGGCGGAAATCAGAATTACGCCTTCATTGGACTCAAAACCGTCCATTTCCACCAGCAATTGATTAAGGGTTTGCTCTCTTTCATCATGGCCTCCGCCCAGACCTGCTCCGCGATGCCGGCCGACTGCATCGATTTCATCAATAAAAATGATACAAGGTGCATTTTTCTTGGCTTGGTTGAATAAGTCGCGAACACGCGATGCTCCAACTCCAACAAACATCTCTACAAAATCGGAACCGCTGATACTCAAGAAGGGGACATCCGCTTCGCCCGCAATAGCGCGGGCCAAAAGAGTCTTACCCGTACCGGGAGGGCCAACCAGCAATAAGCCTTTGGGAATTCTGCCGCCCAGTTTCGTATATTTTTTGGGATCTTTTAAGAAGTCAATCACTTCTTCCAATTCCGCCTTGGCTTCATCAATACCGGCAACATCGGCAAAAGTTACTTTCTTTGACTTGTCCGTAATCAAACGAGCCCGGCTTTTTCCGAAAGCCATCGCTTTCCCTCCGCCGGACTGCATCTGACGCATGAAGAATATCCAGACACCGATGAGTAAAATCATCGGAAACCAGGAAACCAGAAGCGTCATATACCAGGGAGAATCGTCCGCAGGTTTAGCTGAAATTTTTACACCTTTTTCCCGAAATTGAGTGATTATTTTATCGTCTTTGGGAGCATAAGTTTTGAAAACATTCCCGCTGGTCAGTTTACCTGTTATATTTTCACCCTGGATGGTTACTTCACTGATTTCGTTTTTTTCCAGATAAGAAATCATTTCGCTATATATTATTTCCTTCTGTGAACTTTTCGGTTGATTAAAAAGCTGCCAGACCAGCAAAAAGACAAGAAGGACTGTTAGTACAAGAGCGATATTTTTTTGAGACTGGTTCAAATTTTTTCTCCTTAAATTAATTATGTTTAATGATCTTTATAATAATATCCAATTAATCTCAAATAATTTCTAACTCAAGGACTTTTTTTGTCTCCGGAGTTATTTTTACCCGATCATTCAAATGCATATTTTCTATCCAAAGGATTGATTGTTCATCCGCAAGTAGCATGATTTCATCACGTTTTTGCCGGGAGATCTTATGGTCGATAAAAAATGATTTAAGCTTTTGCCGGCCTACCATACCAAGGGGTTGAAACCAATCTCCTTCCCTTCTGTTGCGTAAAACCAATGGGAAACGTATTTTATTCAAATCAAAGTAGTTTTTATTTTTATTATGAAAGTCAATTTTATCTTTTTTTCGCAGGTGCATGGAAACCGTCATGTCTCTTTCTTTAAGATAAATGGAGCCGGGTATTTCAACCCGGTATTCATATTTAACACTCTTTTCACCTGGAGCCCCCCTCTCCAGAATTAAACTTTCATATTCATGTCGTGCCTGAATTCCACCGGGAAGAGATATTTTTTTCCCCGATTCCGGATTCCGGAGCAGATTACTGATCAAATTGATATGCAAAAAAGTAACTCCGTTTTTTTGTGTATTGAAATCTTCCAAAAGCTCTTTTAACAATCTGCGGTGAATTGCAACAGGCAGACTGCCCAGATATTCCATATTCATGACAATTTTGTTTTTCCCGCTTTGAATGTATGGTGATTTTAATGCCTTATCGACACATTCGTTAATAAAAACATTCTCGTCACGAATAATTTCAGCCATTTGGGCGATAGTTACATCAATTTGGGGATTAAATTCTTTTTTTAAATAAGGCAGAAGTTCCAGACGGATTTTGTTGCGTAAATGATTTTTATCGGCGTTCGAACTATCCCGGCGGTAAGTAATTTTTTCTTTATCCAGAAAAGAAATAATTTCCTGCCGTGTTGTTTCAATCAAAGGACGGATATATTTCCCGTCACGCAGCGGCAGAATCCCTTTGAGGCCTTCCAAACCACTTCCCCGCAAAAGATGAAGCAGCACTGTTTCCGCCTGATCCTGTAAATTATGTCCCAGGGCTATCTTTACCGCACGGTTATTTTTCGCTACTTCATTGAAAAACCGGTACCTCTGCCTTCGGTAAAAATCTTCCGGGGAAAGGCTTTTCCTATCATCTTCAGTATTCATTTTTCCGGAGATGAAAGTTAAGTTCATCTTTTTTGCCAATTTGCGTGCAAACCGTTCATCTTCGTTTGATTCTTGACCTCGCAGTCCATGATTAAAATGGGCAATTATCAATTGAGCACCAATTGATGGGGCTATTTGCGCAAGAGTTAGTACAAGTGCTGTAGAATCAGGACCACCGGAAAATCCAACAACAACACGTTCATTATTTTTCAACAAACCGTATTTAATTATCGTTTGTTTTACTTTTTCAATCATATCTAATAAAAAAATGAACTAATTTCCCGAAGATCTTCGCAATAAAAATCGGCCCGGGAGGCAAGCAAATCTTCTCTTTTACCTAAACCATTTAAACAGGCACAACTAAGGATTCCCGACTTATGTGCAAGAATAATATCATTTATACCGTCACCAATTATAACCGCTCTTTCTTTTTCCGTGCTGTATTTAGTCAATAAATAATCCATCAAGCGTTTATCCGGTTTTCTGTAAGGCATTGAACCATCACCAATTATCTCTAAAAAATAATCTTCAATACCTAAACCCCGGCTGATAGCCTGAGTATAATTATAACGTTTATTGGTAAGAATCACTTTCGTTTTATTCCGAAAATATTTTAAAATTTCTTCCGCACCCGGACAAAGCACGGTTCTGTCCAATAAATGTTCGCTATAATAGTTATCAAATATTTTTATGGCTTCAGGAAAATGTTCAAGCGCGTCCACTCCCAAAGCCCTTTCGATTAATTTTGCTACGCCATCACCCACAAAACCAATGATTTCTTCTTCTTGTTTCCGCCCGCAACCTAATTTTACCAAGGTGTAATTTACAGCCGCGGCAAGATCAGTACCTGTAGAAACGAGGGTACCGTCAAAATCAAATATTATCAGATCGACTTCTTTCATTACGCACCTTTCTTTTCTATATAACGAACTGCTTGGTTAAACACAACAAGATTGATTCTTGGTTAGTCGGGCCGGACCATTGAAGAACGCAATATGTATTGGAACACATAAAGAAATATTACCATAGCAATAATGATTGCACGCATTCAAATAAAGATAAGTTATAAATATTGTTTGACTATCGGTAATGCATGTGTTAGTGAAAATCCACCGCTTGGATCCATTTATTAGACTGAGACGGCGCTCAATTATACTAAATTAGTCTGGATAAAGGTCTTTCGCTAGCGGAAGACCTTTTTTATTTTTTGCCATGAAAAAAGATTCATACGGATTCGCGATTATCGGCTTGGGTAAAGTGGGAACGGCAATCGGCTATTTACTTAAGAAATGCGGCCATCGGATTATTGCTGTTTCCGACAAATCTGCGGCCGCTTTAAAAAAAGCCCTGCCCTACACCGGAGGCAGAGCTTTTCGTGATCCCAAACGAGCTGTTCAAGAAGCTGATATTATTTTAATCACTACCCCGGACGATATTATTGCCATTGTTTGTAAGGAAATTGCCGACCCCAGGCTGGTTTGCGGGAAATTTATTTTTCATATGAGTGGTGCCGGCGGCCTTGATCTTCTTGATTCTGCCAAAAAAGCCGGTGCTGCTGTCGCCAGTGTCCATCCGGTACAAAGCTTTTCTTCGATCGATAGCGCCATTAATAATCTTCCCGGTAGTGTTTTTGGAATTACCGCCGAGAATAAAGCAAAAAAATATGCCGTAAAAATTGTCCGGAATCTCGGAGGTACTCCCATTTTTATTTCCCCTGATCAAAAGCCGCTCTATCATGCAGCAGCTTGTTTTGCTTCCAATTATCTTGTTTCATTGCTCAATGTAGTCGAATTAATCTATGAATCCGTGGGCATAAATGAGGAAAATGCCCGAAAAGCTTATTTGCCTTTGGTTTACGGCACCCTTAAAAACATTGAATCATCAGGATCAATCAGCGCCCTCACCGGCCCAATTGCCCGCGGTGATGTCAGTACAATCAGGAAACACATAACCGCAATTAAAAAATTACATCCTCAGCATTCTTCGCTTTATTCAGCATTAGGGTCGGTTACGACAAATATTGCCCGGAAAAAAGGTACATTATCTTTAAAGCAGGCAAGAATAATCAATGATCTTTTGAAAGGAGTTACCAAATATGAGCAGTCAAAATAAAAGCAGCCGGAAAACCATTCTGGATATAAAAAAGATGAAAGAGCTTGGTGAAAAAATTACCGTGCTCACGGCTTATGATTATGCAATATCATCCATCCTTGATGAATGCGGTATTGATATGATTCTGGTGGGAGACTCGCTGGGAATGGTAGTTTTAGGATATGATACGACACTCCCTGTAACGATGGAAGATATGCTGCACCATACAAAATCGGTTTCCCGGGGAGCACCGAATTCCCTGATTATTGCGGACATGCCCTTTCTGTCTTATCAGGTTTCACCGGAGCTCGCTTTAACCAATGCCGGCCGTTTTCTTCAGGAAGCCGGGGCTCAGGCCGTTAAAATGGAAGGCGGTAAAGAATATGCGGAAGCTGTGCACAAAATTACTTCAGCGGGAATCCCGGTTATGGCCCATGTGGGACTGACGCCCCAATCTATTCATCAAATCGGCGGCTTTAAAGTCCAAGGTAAAAAAGAAGATGCCGCATTGAGAATCATTGAAGACGCCAGGATAATGGAAGATGCCGGAGCCTTTTCCATTGTTCTGGAACTTGTACCGGAAAAGCTTGCTTCCGAAATAACAAAATCACTGAGCATTCCTACTATCGGCATTGGAGCGGGCATTCATTGTGACGGTCAGGTTCTGGTAGTAAACGACATGCTGGGGCTTTTTGATAAATTTACGCCAAAACATGTGAAAAAATACGCCAACTTAAATCAGGAAATCAAAAAAGCAGTTAAAAACTATATCTCCGACGTTAAAATCAGCTCTTTCCCTGATGCCGAACACAGCTTTAAATAACCGGCAGATTGCTTATTGGAATATTCACGGCTGTTATGCTCCGACAATTGATTGTAAATAAAAACTCAGGTTACCCGGTGAAGAGTAACCTGAGTTTTTTACAACTCCAGCTTCTTGATAAATATTTACGAAATTTTATTTCTGCGAATTACCGGTCAATTTTCAAAGATTATAATTTTCGCATTTTCCCGCAATTTCTTTACTAAATTAGTAAAAGCTTCCGTTTCCTTTTGCTGTTCCAGATGAGATGTAATTTGGCCTTTTACTTCTTCCTGAGGAGTTATTTTTTGTGCATTACGTTCCAATACCTGAATTATATGATAACCAAATTCAGTTGCCACAACCGGTCCGATAACATTAATTTCCTGCGAAAACGCGGCTTCTTCAAAAGGTTTTACGGTTTGCTCTTTTCTGATCAATCCCAGATCACCCCCTTTTTCTTTGCTGGGACAATCAGAGTTTTTTCGGGCAACTTCAGCAAAATCAGCACCTTCAACCACTTGTTTACGGAGGTTCTCTATCTTTACTTTCTTTTCCGCCTTTATTTTATCATCGTCACCTGCAACGAAGGCTACCAGAATATGACGGACATGGGCACTTTCCGGAACGGTAAATTGTTCTTTATTTTCTTCGTAGAATTTAGCGATTTCCTCTTTTGACGGTTTTGCTTTTTTACCGAGATCCTGCTTAACCATTTTTTTTGCTTTGACACCAAGCGCGATATATTCCCGGGAAATATTATTTTCCTTCATAAAGGCATCTAATTTTTTGCCGGGAGGGAGGCTCTTTTTAATTTGATTTATTGTCGCATCGATTTCTTTATCGGTTGCTTCCATTTTTCTTTTTTCTGCTTCATTCGTAATGAGAGTGCGCGCAATAAATTCTTCCATTCTTTGCTTTTTCATATTTAGCCAGGCTTCTTTTTTCTTATCAGCCGGGATTTTTTCTTTAACAGCAGCAAGTTTTTCCTTGAACTCTTTTTCCACTTCTGATTTTTTCAAGATACTGCCGTCGACAATTACTACAACATCATCCATATCGCTAAGATTTGCAGCTGTTCCTGCCGGTGCGGATGGGGATGACTGAGCAGGAGAAGCCGCAGGATTTGAACCGGCAGGAGCAGGAACACTGGCAGCCGGGGGTGTTGCCGGGGCTTGATTAGTTCCAACCGCAGCAGTTGCAGTGGATGCAGTATTCTTCTTCTCTTCCTTATTGTCGCAACCAGTTACAAAGACAAATACAATTAAAATGAAAATCAACGGCCAAATTTTCTTGCTTCTGTTCTCCATGAAATCCCTCCGGTAAATTGTTGGTTAACTTAATTTTTTAATTTGTGAGCTATATTTAAAATACCGTGCCGCGTCAAGCAGATAATCATAACTCTTCCCTACGTCAATTCTTATTCATGTAATTCCACGCAAATATTGGAGAATATTTTTCTGCCGGGCCAGATCCGGCTGACTTCCACTCCTTAAAAATTCAGGAACAGACAGCTTCTGCATTTTTAATAAATTTTCCAAAGCATCGAACATATACTTTTGAGGATAGGACTCTCTTGATAAATAATTAATCAGTTTTAATGTTCGAAACCCGTCAAACCAGCAATGAAACTGATTAATCAGGGTATGATCATTTTTGGCATTGTTCCGTATTTTTCTCCAGGATTCTTCGAAACGGCTGTTAATTAAAAAGCTGACCAGTGCAGGACTGATCCTTCCAGCTTCGCGTAAAATATTCTCTTCGTTATAATGGAGCGACATTTCCATAAGCTTGAGCCACCGTGCCAATATTTCAAATATTTGAGGATTATACAAAACATATTCATTCCGGCTGCCATCAAGAAACCGGTGTATCCTCTTTCCCGTTCCAAACGGAACGCGCTGCGATGCCCTTGCCGAAGGATAGACGCAGGTATTTTGGATATATTTAATTTTCGTAATTTTGGCGAGTTTGTTTAAAAAATAGAAGTCTTCACCCGCCTCCCGCCTGTTCATTCCTCTGACGGACAGATAAGCATCAGCGGAACAAATCATTGTTGAGCCTATAGAGTGGAATGCATAAGGAGATTTCGCATATTTCAGGCCCAATATCCAGTAACGTAAAAATATTTCATAACAGTAAATTGCCGCCTTTTCTTCATCATTTTCCGGCTCCTGATGCTCATAAGCAACAACTGCCGCATTTATTTTTCCTTGAAAACAATCATGAATTGCAGTCAGGTAATTGTCCGGCACCAAAGTATCGGCATCCAGACTCAAAATCAGCTTCGGGTGGGATGCGCTCGGGGAAAGTAATCGCAGCGCCGTGTCCATTCCAATTTTGCGTGCCATGCCGACACCTCCCTCGTTATCGGGAATTTCCAACCCTTCTGATGAGGCATCAATGTATCCTAATTTCAATCGTGCATCGGCAATGAACTGCAAGGCTTCTTTTAAATTTTTATTTCCCGGCAGCTGCTTTGCGCTTTTTTTATTCACTAATGCATCGAGGTACTCCATTGTTTGATGATTGTTTACTTTTACATCAGCGGGAGAATTTATTTTATTGTTAATTACACATAAGACCAATGAATAATCCAAAGACGAAGAGGAATTCCGGGCCAGGGAAGCCAATGTGGAAAAAAGCATGCCGCTTTCGGCATAAGCAGGTATTACAATGACCTGAGATATGTTTTCCGTATTGCCGGCTGTTAATTTCCACTTTTCCGAAACCGTATAGTTTTTTATGTATTGATTAAGCAGGTAAGGTTTATTCATTTAAAGATTGAATTACGCTTTCTTTCAACAAGTTGTAATCATCCCCATTGATCCAGTGAATATTGATACCTTTTCTTTCCATGCGCCTAAACCATGTTTCCTGACGCTTGGCAAATTGATGGATGCCGGTATTCAAGCGGGTAAACATTTCATCGTAACTTGATTTCCCCCTCAGAAATTGAGAAACATAACGGTATTCCAGACCCAGAGCGTCGAGCCGTGCCCAGGACAAGCCGGTTTTTTGAAGCATTTTCACTTCCTTAATCATACCCTCCTTCAATCTCTGCTTTAACCTTGAGGTAATACGTTCCCGCAGTACCGATCTTTCCCAACGGATACCGAATACTGCAGCATCAATAGCAGTTTTTTTGATCAAATCCGGAGATTTTCTCAGGCGCGCCCTTGCAATCTCTATCGCCCGGATTAATCTGTCTTTGTCTTCCATATCTGTTTTATTATGCTGATGCACCTTCAAATCCAGCAGATCCTTCTGCAAATCTTCGATGGATTTACCTTGTAAATTCTGTCTTGTTTCTTGATCGGGTGGCGCCGGCGGCAGCTGATAATTCAGGATAATTGATTCCAGATAAAGACCGGTGCCACCAACCATAATCGGTAAAGCATTTTTTGCAATCAACCCGGAGTAAATTTCATAAAACCTTTTTTGGAATTCGAAAAGGTTAAACTCTTCCCGGGCATCGATAATATCGATCAAATGATAAGGTACTTTGCAGCCGTTAATAATATATTCCTGTAAATCCTTGCCTGTACCGATATCCAGGCTTTTATATACCTGACGGGAATCAGCCGAGATTATTTCGCCCTGCAACTCACGGGCAAGACGCACGGCCAATCTTGTTTTCCCCGATGCCGTCGTCCCCAGAATTACAATCATTTTTTTTGCCATTATCTTGCCTTGAGATATACCCTAGCGGTAGTTCTTTTTATGTAAAAAAGGAATTGAACCGTTTTTGACATCCCTGCCAAAAAAAATGCCCCTTAAGACGGGGCATTTTCATTCCGGTTAACTTTAATTAATTGAAGTACTACAGCGGCTGGACATTTGCTGCGCTGGGACCTTTATTTCCCTGCTCAATGTCAAAGCGAATTCTCTGACCCTCATACAGAGTCTTGAATCCTGTTCCAGCAATAGCGCTATAATGAACAAAAACATCGCCACCTTCATCATTTTCAATAAAGCCAAACCCCTTTTTCTCGTTAAACCACTTTACTTTTCCTTCTGCCACAGTTCGAAACCCTCCTTTCAAATTCACTTCCCTGCGGGTTTATACCCGCCGGAAACAAAAAAAACCGCACAAATTCTCATATTAAATTTAAGAATTCTCAGCGGTTTATTTTTTTGCTTATATTGCTTCTTAACACTAACTACTTCCTAACAACATTGCGCTTATAAAAACATATGAAGTGCGGACTTACGTACATGGGAGGCGATTTTAACATCTATTTTTTTAAAATCAAGCTTTTTTTATGTATATGTTAATTACTTTTTCAGACTATCCAGACTGCCCTGTAAAATATTAACCAGATCATTTTCCCGACCTGCGTAAAAATGATCGGCACCGGAAATAATTTTCAGGTTGCAACCGAGGTACGGCGTCTTTTTTTTCAAGAGGCCCAAATCACAGAACTGATCTTCCTCTCCGCAAATTATGATATTGATTTTATGATTTAATTTTTCAAAATCAAACTGGAAATACTTTAAGGGCGGCGAAATAAATATAACGCCGGCAAAAGGGCCGGCATCCTTTTCCACAATTTTGGCGCCTACCCAGGCGCCAAAAGAATATCCCGCAAAAATAATTTCAGCTATCCCCTGATTTTGTAAATATTTGCAGGCGGCCAGAATATCTTCCTGTTCCCCCACCCCATCGGCATATTCTCCGGAACTCCTACCTACACCGCGGAAATTAAACCGTAGCGTGGAGTATTTTTCTTGAACACAAGCCTTCTGAATGGCTTCCACAACATTATTATGCATGGAACCACCCATTAAAGGATGAGGATGGCAGATTACCATGCCTGCATCTCCTGCTGCCCTGCTCAACAAACCTTCCAGCGTCAGTTTATCATTTTCTATAAAAACCTGCTCTTCACTCATAATTAAGACATCCTTATTGATCCAGCCAGATGGCAAGCACAAAATCTTTGTTTATTCACTTCCTGCAGCACAGGTTGTTGCTCTTTACAGAGAGGCAATTTATAAGGACAGCGATCCTGGAAATTACAGCCCCTATTTCCTCCATGTCCTATTTCATCTTTTATTATCACTTTTTTTCTTTTCTTTCGGGGATTACAATCAGGCACTGCTGAAAGCAGTAACTGCGTATAAGGATGCAGTGGACTTTCATAAATATCCCTATTTTCCGCAAGCTCGACAATTTGTCCCAAATACATCACTGCAACGCGGTCCGCCATATGACGGATTACGTTAAGGTCATGAGATATGAATAAATAGGTCAGGCCGAAATCCTGTTTCAAATCCTTAAGTAAATTTAAAATCTGTGCCTGAACGGATACATCGAGCGCGGAAACAGGTTCATCGGCAATAATCAGCTGCGGCTGGAGAATAAGCGCTCTGGCAATTCCTATGCGCTGTCTCTGCCCCCCGCTGAATTCATGAGGATAGCGGTTAGCCTGCTCAGCGCTTAATCCCACTTTCTCCATTAATTCCGTGGCCTGTCTACGCCGTTCATCACTATTTCCCGACCGATGAATTATCAACGGCTCCTTAACCATGCTGATTGCCGACTTGCGGGGATTAAGGGAAGAATAAGGATCCTGAAATATCAACTGAACGTTGCGCCGATAGATCTTCATGGCTCTTTTATCGTAAGAACTGATATCGTCGCCCTGGAAGAAGATAAAACCGGATGAGGGATTCTCCAATCCTACAATCAGACGAGCCAGGGTGGATTTGCCGCATCCCGACTCGCCGACGAGCCCCAGCGTCTCGCCTTTCCATATCTGCAAATTAATACTCTGCACGGCGTGAACGATTCTGTTTTGCGAATTAAATATCCCGCTCGTAAAAGTAAATATCTTATTCAGGTTTTGCAGATCAATTAGAGTCTCCGGCATTATATTTTTTTACCCCCTACGCCTTGAGCGCTCCAGCAAGAGACAAAATGACCGGATTCAATTTCAATAAGCGGTGGTTCCTCGCGAAGACATTGGTCAAAGGCGACAGAACATCTCTCCCGGAAGCGGCATCCGCAAGGCAGATTATATAAGTTGGGAACGGAGCCGGGTATAGTCTTTAAATATTTCCGCCGATCCTTTGAAGGATCAATGCTGCAGGAAGGGATGGAATCAATGAGACCTTTAGTATACGGGTGCACAGGATTCGTAAATATTCTTTCCGCCCATGAGTTCTCCACAATTTTCCCGGCATACATCACAGCCACATATTTCGCCGTCTGGGCGACAATCCCGAGATCATGGGTGATGAAAATGACCGCCATATTATTTTTTTCTTTCAGAGTGGAAATCAAATCCAGAATTTGAGCCTGAATGGTTACATCAAGCGCTGTTGTCGGTTCATCGGCGAGAAGCAGTTTGGGATGACAAGACATGGCCATGGCGATCATCACCCGCTGACGCATGCCTCCGCTTAATTGATGGGGATAATCACGAGCTCTTCGCTCCGGATCCGGAATACCTACTTCGCGCAATTGTTCAATGCTTACATCCCGGGCTTCTTTCGACGAAAGATTTTGATGCAGCCTGACGGCTTCTGCAATTTGTTCACCAATACGAAAAACGGGATTTAAGGAAGTCATCGGCTCCTGGAAGATCATGGCGATTTCCCGGCCGCGCCGTAAACGGATTTCCTCAGGCGATAATTTTAGTAAATCTTGTCCGCAAAAAAATATGCGGCCTTGTTCAATACTGCCGTTTTGCGGAATCAGCTGCATTATGGACAGTGCCAGCATGGTCTTACCGCATCCGGATTCGCCGACTATACCCAGTGTTTCTCCCGCCGGCAGGCTCAACGATACACCGTCAACCGCGTTTATCCTGCCGCGTTGGGTATTAAATACTGTTACCAGGTCTTTAATTTCCAGTAAAGGCTGCATGTTAATTTTATGATATTAAGTGTTACGCAGATATTCTACAAGCAGGCGCACGGCAACTCCGGAGGCTCCTTTCGGTATATACGGCTTGTCCTTGCCGCTCCAGGCCGGCCCTGCAATATCCAGGTGAACCCAAGGGTAGTCCCCGACAAATTTACTCAAAAACAATGCCCCGGTAATTGTCCCGGCCACCCTCCCGCCGGTGTTTTTATAATCAGCAATATCACTTTTGATCAGTTCCGAATAATTATCCCATAAAGGCAATTCCCAGACCTCTTCGCCCGTACTTTTTGCCGCTTTTTTAATTTGCGCCTTGAGTTTTTCGTCTTTCCCCAACATGCCGATAAGATCATCGCCCAGAGCAATGACGCAAGCGCCGGTAAGAGTGGCTATATCAATTACCGCCGCCGGTTTATAAATGGAGGCATAAGAAAGTGCATCGGCGAGAATCAGTCTTCCTTCGGCATCGGTATTAATAACTTCGATTGTTTTTCCGCAATATGATTTTAAAATATCACCGGGCTTTAAGGCCAATCCACCCGGCATATTTTCCGTAGCCGGGATGAGACTGACAAGATTGATAGGCAGCCGCAGATCGGCCGCCGCTATAATGGTTGCCATAACCGCGGCCCCGCCTGCCATATCCGATTTCATTTCATCCATCTTTTCCGCCGGTTTCAGGCTTATTCCGCCGCTGTCAAAGGTAAGACCTTTCCCGACCAGAACAACCGGCGCTTTATCTTTTTTACCGCCCTTATATTCCAAAATTATGAACTTGGGCTCTTCCTTGCTGCCTGCGGCTACACCCAGGAGTGAATTCATACCCAATTTCTTCATTCCGGCTCTGTCTATTATTTTACAGGTGACATTGTTTCTCCGGGCAATTTCTTTTGCTTTAAAAGCCAGAATGGAAGGCGTCATTTCATTGGCCGGAGTGGAGACAAGGTCACGGGCAAGGCAGACGGCATCAACAATGGTTTGCACCTCTTTCACTTCGGCTGATACGGAAGAATATTTACTTTCATCTGCAACAATATTTAATTGTTCCATCTCGCGGATGTCTTCCCGACCTACTGTTTTGTACGGTGTATATTGATATAGACCCAACAGTACTCCTTCAACCATCGCCTGAACAATCTTATTTTTCTCTCTGGGAAGAAGATTAAAGTCCAGGTAAGTTACCGCTTTTTTAACGTTTATATTGCGCAAATACTGCATTACTTTCGAGAATGCCGCCCTTACTCTTTCTGCATTAACCTCGCTTTTCTTCCCCAAACCCACAAGCGCAATCCTTTGCGCCGGAATTGCTCCACAAGTATAAATCACGGCTATTTGAGACGGCTTGCCGCTAAAATCGTCATTTTTCAGAAATCCGGAGATTAATCCGTGACTCGCCTGATCAACCGACAAAGAAGTTCCCGTCAATTTTTTCTGATCCTGAAACATGGCTAAAATAATCGCCTGGCTTTTGTTATCCTGAAGTTTTCCTTTTTGAACAAGTATTTTCATTAACTATATTCTCCTGATTATTAATGATTTGCGGCAGTTTCAAACGGTAAGGAAGATAGCATGTCCCGGAAAAAAGTCAATTAGTTAAACGTATAATGACAGCAAATGATTAGTTTCATGACGTTAAGCAAGGAGCACTGCTTTTTTAATATACTACATTACCGGCACCAGTACCCCCGCCGGTCGAGGAAAAAGCCTTATCAACGTGTATGCCACCACCGGTCATTGTTATGGTCTTGCAGGAAACAGTTCCAAAAAAATGCGATGCTGCAGTATATGAACATACTGCCCCGGGCGCACTTACCCCTCCATATGTTTCTTGTGAATTAAAATTCAGCTGGGTGGTAGTGATGCCCAAAAATCTCAGGGCTGTAGCCGGCGTCTGTGATAAACCATCGGCGCAGGGAACAGCCGTTGAGCCTCCTCGACAGGGTGGATTGATTCTGCAGTCCTGACCAAAAGTAGCTGTTCTCAGCACATACAAGTCCAGTGACGCATCAGGCAGAAGGTAAATGTTGGATGCATTGATCATGTTGAGATTGCCGGTGCTCGTTATGAGGGAACTGTCATTCGTAAATGCTTCGCTGACGATTAATGTCACATTGCCGTTGATCGTGAGTGTTTTGCCATTAAAATTAAAATAATTCGTCCTGTAAACACCGGTATTCAGCGTATGCGGATCACTCGTTGTACCGGAACCAGTCATTGTGAGGTAGGTATAGTTTATTCCCTTTATTTTTACAGTTACTGTGTTGCCCAAGGGCGAACCGCAAGTGTAAAAAGATGTGCAGGTGCCGGGAGGAAGAACTTCTGAATAAGCCTGAGTCGTGCTTGCGGAAGTTCTTGTTCCCGTAATCAGTATAATAGCAGGATTAAGGGAAACGGCATTGATAACTCCGTAATCCTCAAGAGGATCGCAGTATTCCAGATTCGGTCCGCAGGGTCCGCAAACGGCATCACCTCCGATTTGAGCGGGATTCGTTGCTTTATAGACAACATTGATAGACCCGTCGGCCGTTCCGTTCGTCCGGACGATTGCCTTTTGTGTTTTATTGAAAGCAGGCGAACCCACCGTAGCATTATACGGTCCTACTGACGAATCGTAACTGTCGATGATTGCTCCGCTTGTAAGTTGAACGGACTCTACTCCAAAAACATCCAGCGCGAACCTTTTGCTCTCCACTGTAAACATGATCTTTTGTTTAGTTTCCAGTACAGTGCCTTCGTTGACAATTCCTGTAGATTCCAAATATGATCGTTTATCATCCGTTTGCGAACTCAAATAGAATTTATTGCCGTCTGATAAAGTGAATGTCTTTCCATTGAGAGCAGCGTCAATGGCAACTCTATCTCCGGCCGGAAGGTTGTTTATTATAAGTTTAGCATACTGCCTGCCCGCTTGCGCCAGATAATACGCTTTCTCCCGGTTATTGATAAATACTTCCGAAAATGAAGATGAAGAAACAAGGTAAAGTATCCCTGCTCCTAATATGGCAATAATTGTCATGGAAACAATTATTACGACCAGTGCCGCACCGGTTTGTTTATTTCCCGCAAGCTTCTTTTCTTTTATTATATTACCCGATATTTTCATAAATCACGTTCCATTTGCTGCATTTAATGACATATCAAAAGAAGGAGCAATTCTGGCATTATATGCAGTGGGAGTGTCTTCATATCCCGTTATTACAAGATTAACATCGATAATCTTTGTATTTGCCGTAAAGGCACTTTGTGCGGCAGAGTTATAATTATCATAATAGGCCAGGGAAAAATTACTGACCTTATCCGTTAATATAAAACCATCCAGCAACAGATTAGTGCCGTTAAACGCTATCGTTACATTTGCCCCGTCCCGGTAAGATGTAAATGCTACGCTGTTTGCTGAAGAAGACGCAACCCTTTTGACATTATTCAGCTCTTTTTGAATTCTCGCCATGGCGATTTGGCTTTTGAGCAGTGTGTCGGCATTGGTCCGGGCATAGATAAAACTTTTGACCATATGCACTCCGGAGAGACTCATGATCACCGCCACAAAACCGATCAGCAATATCGATACGATAATTTCAATTAATGTAAATCCCTTTTCTTTTCGCAGGCTCTTCATCATAACAATCTCATTGGGCGATATTAGTAAACAGCATGGACAGTGTCTCGCCATGGTCATTTTGTATAGTTACTTTAAGGATATTTTTGTCAGTACTGTTTGCCGCTGTTTCAGCACCATTATTAAAAGCAATGAAATAGTTGTCTACCAGCGTGTATGGTCCGTAACCGGCAGGTGGATCTTGTTGCGATGCCGTATTCCCGATTTTCGTCTGAAGTCCGACTATATTGGACTTATAGCTTAAATTATAATCCGCTAATATATTTTCCATAACTTTTTGCTGTGCATAAGTTTTTTTTGCCTGTGTCAAAGACCAGGAACCCTTAGTGAATGATGTATTGGAATAAGTAAACATCATTACCGCCATTATGGACGCAACTACTATAATTAAAATAACTTCAATCAGTGTGAATCCGTCGTTTCTTTGTATTGCAAATCGCTTCATTGAATAAATCCTGTATGTTGAACAACAGTAACAGTCTGGGAAGAGCTTCCATCGGACAGAGTAATCGGCACATTGGCAGTCAGGTTAGCTCCCGATGCATCGACCGGAATACCCCAGATACTGTAAGCAATATTTGCTGCCGGAGAAATGGAAATCCCGGAAGGAAGGCCGTGAGTCGGGAAATTTTCTCCCGGAAAATTCGTGTTAGCCGCTGCACCATTGCGCTGTAAAGTATATGAGCTTCCGGAAAGAGAAACTCCCCAAGTAGCATTATTTGCTCCGTAAGTAGTATCAGCATCGGATATTGCCCGAAACTGGGCGTAACGCAGATTTGTCTTCAGAATTTCCGCTTCCGTAGTAACGTTATAGTAAGTCTGCGAAGTATAACGTGTTACCGCAACTACAACTACAACGGCCAGTATGATAAGGACGGCGATCATTTCAATTATCGTAAATCCGGCCGAATGTTTCTTATCACTTATAATATTTTTATTAGTCTTTGGCATTGATAATAATTTCATAATCGTCCGACAAACCCAATATTAAAGTACTCTTGCTGTCTGCTTTATTGAATTTATTGTATCATATTTAATATCCTTCGCCTAGCGTGTTACGGAATAAATCATATATAATTATTACTTCAAGGAATAATTATCAGTTGTTACGGGAAGCATTTATTTCTTTTTCCGGATACCGTTGATTGTATTTGATGCCGGCGGGGATGTTGAATTTAAAAATGCGCGTTACAGAATAGAAATGAACAACCTAACTGCAAGCATCGAGGTATCCAAAGGAACTTGCGCCCCAAGGGATGGGGAATTAAAACAAAATTTATCCCGCTTAGGCTTCGCCCCGGGGATAATTCGACCTTCAAATTTCAATACACTTCGTTTCTGAAATTTGGGTCTCATTAAAATTCGTACCGCACATTGATGTAACCATTGTGCGAGTGGAAATCCTGTTTCATTTCCAGATCATAATTAAGCGATACGGTTATCCCGTAATCCGTCATAATGTTCAGCTTCACACCCACGTTGTAACTTGATTTAGGCGGCTCCAATCCATTGGTCGTAAAGGAAGCGCCTCCGCCGGTGAATTGTGATGTCGTCTGTTGCCTGTCGCCGATAAAATCATACATCCAGCGGGCATGTAACTCGGGAACAAAAAGAAATTCCTTTTTTTGCAGAGGATATGCTATTTTAGCTCCCAATCCGCTCTGCATAACCTTATATCTCTGATTATCTACAGAAAGATTCAGGTCATCGGCCCCTGATTCCCCATACCCGTTGAGATGCAGCTGCATATATTGAAGAGAAGCCAGAGGGGTTATTTTAATTCCTTTATGTTGGAAATTATAGCCGCCTTCCAGGTAAACGGAATATTGATTGCCGTCGTAATTACCCCTGGCTGTGCGGTCAATACTCCCAAAGTAAATATGCCGCGAGGATTTATAACGGTTATAAGCAAAAGATAAAACCGTGTTCAGATAATATTTTTCCGCAAAGAAGCTGCCGTAAATGTTGGCCTGGGAACTGTCAATGCCGGTATCCGTGCTCAAATCCACGGATTTAATTTTATTGTAAGCATATCCGAAACAAAATCCAATTAAAACATTTTCGTAAAATAATCTGTCCAGACCGACGGCGACACCGTCCACAGTGGCATTATAACCGCTTGTGGAGCCTTGCCCATCCTGGTGCATGACAGTACCAAACGCCTGTGTCCAGGCACCGGTCTTTGCCGAATCATCGACGGCAAAAAGACCGTTCATTATATTGAGCTGAGTATTGATCAATGCCGGTGCCTGTTCGATACGGTTAATGACGGTTTGGTTGAATTGGTGGGCCGAAGCATAACTTGCCTGGACGACTCCATGATTGACTATCGGCTCCAGTTTGCGGGCATTGGCGGCATTGCCGGATCGATCCAGTTCGGCAATAACGGTTGTCATGTCTCCGGATGCCGTATTGGCAAGGTTATCCAGCACATTACCGAGTGATGAGTTCCCGGAATTGGCGCTGTAGTACGCGGCGTCTCTTACTGCCGCCAGATAAAGCTTGTTGCCGTCTTTAACGGCGGAAAAACTAATCATCGGAAGAGAACTGTCGTTTTCTACCGTGAGGTTTCCCGGAGTAACCGTCAATGTACCCGCATCCACAATCAGAAACCGGTCGTTATTCCGAATAATATTGGTCCCCGCCATCGTTACCGCCAGATTGGTATTATCGGCGATCGTAACCGTTTCCGCATTGACTACCCGGGCGGCAGCAGAGGTGTCTTTGTTCAGGGTAAAGCTGAATCCCGCGACACCGGCACCTGTTACATTAAGCGTATCTGTTCCCGTACCCAGATCGATATTTCCGGTAATTCTGCCGCCGTTGACGGTAACGGTATCATTACCAGCTCCCGTTTGAATGGCATAATTAGTGCCGGAGATGATTCCGCCCGCATTATTGATTATCTCCGTATCCCCGGCTTCGGCTTTAACAGCCGTTCCGGGGCTGGAGATAGTGCCGGAATTAGTAAGGCGATTGACGGCACCTGCCGTTGTAACCGGCGTGCCATAACTGGTGCCGGTATCACCTTTGAACAGAACAGCGATATTCTCCGTTCCGCCGAGGCCGAACTTGGCCGCTGTTTCCCCGGTGATCGTACCGTTGTTATTGACGTCGTAATTCAAAGACCATACTAAAATCCCCTGACCGCCGGAAACCGAACCCGTGCCTTCTATATTGATAATATTCCGATTGCCGTCGCTTGTATCCGAACTTACTTTTTTCTGAAAGCGATGTCCCGCCCAGACGGTATCGCATGTACCGTCGATTTTGAAGCTTGCAAAACCATTGCCGAACTGTGCGTTTGCCGCCGAGCTGAATGATGTTCCGTCATTGCGTGTATATATGTAAGATCCGGTCGCATAAATTCCATAAATATCAACCGGCGTCTGTCCGAGAATAATGAATTCGCTCATTCCCGTAATATTGGTGAGATTATAACCGTTACCCCAGAAAAAGGTGTAACCGAGTTGTGTCCAGGGAAAAGGATACTGCCCATATGCTCCGGCCCGCCAGTTTTCGTAATAGGCCTTGAAATTATCGTATGTGGCATTTGTCATGCCCGCAGGTTGAACAAAGGGAAGCGCATCTCCGTATGCAGCCGGCAGATATTGTGCAATATCGGGATTGCGCGTCGGCCGCATCAAATTATCGTTCGTAGGAACAAGCGCGAATTCGATAACTGCATCATGAGTGCCCGCCGTATCCATTCCCAACCCTCTCTCCAGAAGCTTGGTAACATTGGACCCGGTCACACCGTTCGCCAGGAGAAATTGTGTCACATCATTGCCTGTAGTTACCCAGGCGGCATCCGTCGTTGCAGGACCATATATCTTGTAACCGGCCTGCCCTACGTAGTTCCACTTGAAATTTCTTGATTTCGATGCGGTCCTTACGATCAGTGCTCCGCCGTCATAGAAGAGCCCCTCGGTTGCCCCTACGGAACTGTCGGGAATCACGAAAAGCGATGAGGTTGTCCATCCGGCAGGGCTTTGGGCATGCTCTTGTGCCAGTTGCACTGATTCGCTGTAAGTTGGATTCAAATCCGCAGCAATTGCCGGCAATGAATAAATAATGATTAAAAATAGAGTAAAAACATAAAGCTGAATTGTCTTCCTCGTAAAAGATGAGAAAGCCTGGCTTTTTTTATACATTTTGAATTACCTTTATGTTTTTCTTTCGATTTACGGAGATGTTTCAATCTCAGGGCAATATTATTGCTATATTACCCCTTCATCTTTTAGTTTATTTATTTCATCTGTGGACAATCCGAGCATTCCGGAATAAATTTCCAGATTATGTTCACCAATTTCCGGTGCATGGATACGATCCGGTTTTTCTTCAATACAATCCATTTTAATTGGATTTCCCGCAATCTTGATGACTCCTGCTTTTCTATCCGTTACTTCCACAATCATATTTCGTGCTTTAATTTGCCGGTTCTCCATGACTTTATCAATGGTGTTGATGGGCCCGCAGGGAACACCCGCACGGTCAATAATTTCCAGCCATTCAGCAGCAGTTTTGTCGGCAATTGTTTTTCCAAGTTCAACATTCAATTCTTCCAGGTATTGCGTCCTCAATTGATTTGTTTTAAATTTTTCATTATTCGCAAGATCAATGCGCCCGATGGCTTCGCAAAGTTTGAGCCAAAGGGCGTCATTACCGACACCGATAACAAAATAACCGTCCTTGGCTTTATAAGCCTGAAAGGGAGCAATAGTAGGATGACGGTTGCCTATCGGTTCAGGTGATTTATGATCGACCTGATAACGGGCTATTGCATTTTCCAGTATTGAAACCTGACAGTCGAGCATGGCAACATCTACTTTTTGTCCAATTCCTGTTGCGCTTCTTTGATTCAACGCAGCAAGAATTCCTATCGCGGTATATAAAGAAGCTGTAATATCACCCAAGGACACTCCGACACGGGTAGGAGGGGTTTGGGGCCAACCCGTTATGCTCATGATTCCTCCCATGGCCTGCCCCAGTATATCGTATGCCGCTTTTGTTGAATCAGGCCCACTGTGGCCAAACCCCGAAGAGGCAGCATAAATCAATCCGGGATTGATATTTTTAAGTGTTTCATAACCTAGCCCAAGTTTTTCCATCGTACCCGGCCTGTAGTTTTCTATTATTACATCAATTTTTTCGACCAGTTGCAGAAATATTTCTTTCCCTCTTTTGTTTTTTAAATTTAGCGAAATGCTTTTCTTTTCGCGGTTGACGCTGACAAAATATAAACTCTGGCCGTTTTTAAAAGGTCCAAAATGCCGGGCATCATCGCCGATACCCGGCATTTCCACTTTAATTATTTCAGCACCCAGGTCACTCAGTATCATGGTGCAGAATGGTCCTGCCAGCACTCTGGTCAGATCAAGGATTTTGATGTTGAATAATGGTTTCATTGATCAAAGATATTGACTTTGCATTCAACAATCCGATTAATATTATACTTGGCTATCCCCTAATTAAATAGTACAACCGGCTCGTTTATTTCTCAAGAAAATATTAATTCCCTGGCATTTCCTGCAGGATCGGCCTACTTTACAAAACCCAATCCGGAATGATAGTAAACAGCACTATCGCCATACCAGCCGGTTTAAAAAAGCCGCCGCTTCCGCAAACACATCATGGGTAATCTCGCCTCTGACGATACCGTGCAGGTTAAAGCAAACATCATGGTATGTTTTGTCGGTAGATGCAATGCGATCATAGATTCTCCTGCCGCTCTCACCCGCCACCTTGGGATCATTAGTTGCCTGAATAATTAAAGCGGGTATGGACAGTGCGGGAAGTGTCTTATATACTTTTTTCATCAACGCCTTAACCTGCACGATGCTGCGGACGGGACAACGGTGATAATTGATATGAGGGTTGTCCGGATAATTGGCGACAAAATCTCTGCGCAGGCATTTGATGCCCATACTGCTAAGAAATGAATTCCACCGGTCAAGCTGCTCTGCAAAGCAAGACGATATACTCTTAAACTTCAGAGGTGCACTGATGGAGATCACCGCCGCATACGATTCCGGTCTGGTCAGGGCCTGATGCAGTGCCAATCCGGCACCGGTGGAAAAACCGGCCACAACTATTTGCTCGCAGCACGTTTTCAGGATTACCCATCCACGGTTTACCGAATCCACCCAATCACTGTAACTGCGCTGCGCCAGATCGAAAGCGGAGGTTCCGTGACCCGCCAATCTGGGCGCATAGACGGTATATCCCTGCAAATGTAAAAAATCCGCCCATTCACGAACTTCCTCAGGCGCGGCCATGAGACCGTGGATCAGGAGCACTCCCCGATTTGTTTCGGCATGATGAAGCAGATAAGGCTCTCCGATATGACGCGGTTTTGTCTCCCCTTCCAGGAAATGCTTTTCATAATCCCTTGCAAAAAGCAAAGATTCCCGGCGCATAAGTCGCTTACATTCGGCTGAGACTAACATTGTTTTGAAGACCATACGGCTGATATCTGAAAGGCCGGTTTTTTTAAAAGCGTTGATACCATCAGACGCCCTGCTGAAAATAAACTATATAAATCATCGCGTAATGAAGCCCGCCGCCAATCATGACCATAATGTGAAATAGTTCATGAAAGCTGAAGATTCCCGGAACAAGCCTCGGTTTCTTTGTTGCATAAATTAAACCGCCCAGGGTGAAAAACAGCCCACCGGCAAACAGCAGCACCTCCTCCGCAACAGTCATGGATGCAAGTATTTGTTTAATCGGAATAAGCATTATACAACCCATAATGAAATAAATAACGGCATAAAGGACTCTGGGCGCCCGCGGGAAAAAAAGTTGAGAGACAAATCCGAATCCCACAAGCCCCCATTGGACGGCAATCATGGACCAGCGCCAGGGACCATCTAAATACATATAACAAACCGGGGTGGAGGTGCCGGCAATCATGCAAAAAATGGCAAGGCGGTCCATTCTTCTCCAGAAGGACAGCTCATTTTCCTTTTTTTTGAAGGCATGGTAAAGCGAACTCGCTAAAAAAAGAAAAACCACGGAACTACCGTAGATCAGGGCGGTAATCAGCGTTGAGGCCGAGTGGCGCGCGACCAGTACTAAAAATATGGTACCGACCACTGCCGCAATGACGCTGACCAGATGTGAATAAAAATTAAAACATTCCTGTTTTCTTACAGGCATAATTCCTTTCCGCCGTCTCCAAATATGCCAAATGCGCCGGATAGCAGTAACTAAATGAGCAGGATGATTTAGACATGTTGCATTCAACTCACCATTTGTCAATTACGATTTTAGCCTCGCTGACGTATTTCTTGACATACAATACCGTATTTTTTACACTTCATCCTGCGAAAAGGAAGTTTTCATCAAATTTTTGAACACCAGGAGAATGCCATGGCTGATTTATTGGAAAACAAGCTTATCCGTGTTGAAAACCTTATTGCAGCAGGGCTTGATGCCGCGGCAACCGGCGAAATCCTGCAGCTTATAGAAGGGCCGAAGCTGTCGCCGGCCATCCTTGATAGAGTCATGCTTTACAATGAAACCCTGCCCCGGGCTGCCGACTTTCCCTATACACCGCAACAGCGCTATCTGCATTTCCTCTGGGATGTCTTTGACAAAACAGCCTTCAGCCTCATTGTGCCCTTCTCTATTCCGTTTCGCCGGCTTATCGGGAAACACCTTTTTAAAGCCTGCGGCCAGGCAATGATAGCTGAAGAAAATGTCCGGTTCAATTTTGGCCATTTGCTCGAACTGGGAGACGGGGTCTTTTTCAACAGGGGCGTTTTCCTAGATACCAAGGGTGGTATCATTATAGGCAATAGCGTGGCTTTGGCGGAAGATGTACGGATTTTTACGCACAACCACTCCGAGGCATCACATATTGAGCGTAGTTACGGGCAGGTTTTAGTCGGGAATTATGTAAAAATTTATGCCGGGGCGACCATTATGCCGGGCGTGACCATTGGCAGTCAGGCTATTGTGGCGGCAGGTGCCATGGTGAACCAAAATGTGCCGCCCAATATGGTGGTGGCCGGTATTCCCGCCCGGATCATCCGTGAACGCAACAACGAAGGCCGCACCGGCGACGAGCTTGACCATATCTGGCTTTTTTAAAGAGGTCACTATATTCAATATCAAATAGGCTATTGCTTTCAGTTGGTGCCTGGGGCGGGAATCGAACCCGCACAGCCTCAAGGACCGAGGGATTTTAAGTCCCTTGCGTCTACCAATTCCGCCACCCAGGCAAGGAAATGATTAGGTTGAGGAAACGCTTCGGCTTATATTATTTTTACCGGCGGCTGTCAAGAATTTGATAAAAATAGTTAAATATATCGGGCTGAGGGCTGAAGACCAAAGGCTGAAGGATGAAAAATACATTATTTCTTTTTTTCTCCGTTCTCGGCCGTCAGCTTAATTTCCCGCTTCCGATTTGTTTCTTGAAGATTAAATAACATCTGTGCTAAGTAGAGACAAACAAGAAGAAAGGGGCTTCTCTCATGCAGGAAATCGATATCATAATTACCGGCGGCAAGGCGCTCCTGCTCGATCCTCAAAATACAATAATAGATCAATCAGCCCTGGCGATAAATGGCGGTGAAATTATCGCCATCGGCAAAATGGGAGAGTTATCAAAACAATTTAAGGCTAAAAAAACAATTGATGCCCGGAATTCCCTGATTATGCCGGGCTTTATCAACTGCCATACTCACGCCGCCATGACCTGTTTTCGCGGAATGGCCGATGATCTGGAACTCATGGATTGGCTCAACAACTATATCTTTCCGGCGGAAGCTAAAAATGTCAATCACGAGCTTGCTTACTGGGGAACACTGCTGGCCTGTGCGGAGATGATTAAATCCGGCACCACCACTTTCTGTGACATGTATATTTTCGAGGATGAAACCGCCCGGGCGGCCAAAGAAGCCGGTATGCGCTGTCTTGTGGGCGAAGTTCTTTTTGATTTCCCTTCACCCAATTTTAAATCTCCCGCAGAAGGTCTCGCTTACACCCGCATGCTCCTTGAAAAATGGCAAAATGATCCTCTGGTAAATATTCTTGTGGAGCCTCATGCTCTTTACACCTGCTCTCCGGCCCTGCTCGAAGCGGCGCGAAAACTCGCGTCCGACTATAATGTGCCCCTGGGTATTCATTTGCTGGAAAACAAGTCCGAAAAAGAACAACTTATACAGAAACTCGGCAAAGGTGCCGTCTCTTTCTTAAAGGAAATCAATTATCTCTCCGAAAAGTTGATTGCTTTCCACTGTGTCTGCCTTGACGAAAACGACAGGAGTCTTTTTGCCGAATACGGCTGTAAGGTCTCACATAGCCCTGCCAGCAACATGAAACTGGCGAGCGGCATCGCCCCGGTGCCGGATATGCTCAAAGCCGGTATTACGGTGGGCCTCGGCACCGACGGTTGTGCGAGCAACAACACGCTTGACATGTTTAAAGAAATGTCACTGACCGCCAAACTGCATAAAGCAGCCAGGCTGGATCCGACGGTAATGGACGCAAAGACCGTCGTGCGGATGGCGACAATTGATGGTGCCAGGACTCTCGGCATGGGAAAAATCACCGGTTCCCTGGAGACGGGCAAAAGAGCTGATATTATTCTTATCGGCCTCAACAAACCACATCTGACACCTTTATATAACGAATATTCCCATCTTGTTTATGCCGGAGGCGGCGCCGATGTGGATACGGTAATCATCAACGGCAAAATCGTCATGGAAAACCGCCGTCTTCTGACCATGGACGAAAATGATATTCTGCAAAAAGTAAGAGAAATTGCCGTCAGGATCAAAAAAAGTTTCTCGGTCTGAAGGAGCCAATCAATTTTATGAAAATTAAAACCAATTTTTTTCTATTGCTGTTCGTAACAACCCTTGTTTTGTCATTCTCTGCGGCTGCATCCGCTGCTGTAAAAGAAGTAACTTTTTTCCCCAATGCAGCCCGGATAACTGAGACGGCAAAAATCAATCCGCAATGTTCCGGCAATGAGAAATGCCGGTCAACAATACTTTTGCCTTCCCAGGCTGATCCGGAATCTTTTTCCGTATCCACTCCTTCCGGAAGCCGGCTTAAAATTGACGATATTCAAATGAAATCGATTATCCGCCGGGATGAAGCAAAAATTGCCGAGCTGCGCAAGCAAATTGATAAACTTAAAACCGATCGCAAGGAACTTCAGGCCAGGTTGCATGCCCTCGATGTTCAACTGCAATTCTGGCAGATGCAGACAAAAACCCATCCGAAAAATGTTGCTGAAGCCGACAATTTCGCCATAGCCATCGGCAAAAACGTTAAAAAATCCAGCCAGGAAAAATTCGCCGTTGAAAATGATATGGAAAAAATCGACAAGCAACTGAAAGAGCTTCAGGATAATCTCAATCAGGCTGCCGGCAGCAAAGATACTGCCTGGGAAGCGACACTGACGTTTTCCACTTCCACACTGATGGAAACAACTATCTTCTACACTTACAACATGGCTGACTGCGGCTGGCGTCCCCTTTACCGGGTTGAGGCACTTCCCTCTGAAAAGAAAGTTGCATTTTCCTGGGAGGCCGAATTGTGGCAATCTTCCGGTTACGACTGGAAACAGGCCCAGATCAATCTCGCCACTCTGCAACCCGTCATTACGGTAACACCCCCCGATTTGCCGGCCTGGATTATTAAGAAACGCTCCTCCCGGGCTTATAAGTCGCTGCTACGTGAGGAGAGCGTGATGCCGCGAGCGGTCATGGAAAAGAGTTCTCTCGACGCCGAAGAAAATCAGGATGCCGTTCCTCGAGAAGTCGTTAAAGCCACTTATTCCGTGTGGTCCGTCGGCAAGAAAGACATTCCCGCAGGCCAAAGGCAGCGCGTAAAAATAAAGGATGAAAACTGGCCGGCTGATTTCTTTTTCCTTGCCCGACCCAGTCAAAGCGCACAATCTTTCATCTGCGCACAGGTAAAATTTACCAGCGCCGTGGAAATACCTTCAGGTGAGGCAATACTTCTGATTGACGGCGCAATCCTGGGCAAACAAAATTTCAGTCTCGCCGGAACGGAAAGCCTGCTTTTCTTCGGGGTAAGCCCGCTCGTTTCCGTGACAAGTTCTACTCTGGCCGACAAAGCCGGTGCAAAGACGGTGTTCCAAAATAAGCAGACACAACTCTGGCAGTGGCTGATTGAAGCAAAAAACTCCGGTAACAGCAATATCCGGTTACGGATTGAAGAACCGGTTCCGCAGGCCCGTGATGAAAGGATCAGCCTTTCTTTCAAGCAGAATCCGGAACCTACGGAGAAAGATCACAATAAATTTATTTGGCTCGTTGAAGTGCCCGCCCGGCAAAAGATCACGATTTCCAATACGATAGAAATGGAAGCACCGAAAGATCTGGATCTTGATTTAGGGTGGCGCCGCTGATTACTGGCTGATATTTCAGAAATACATCTTCGAGCTGAGGGCAGACAGGGGTAATTTTTATGTCTGCTCCGACCGGATGCCGGGAATTTTAACTAACTCATCAGCATCTGAGTTAAGATGTTTTTGGTGCGTTCAATAGTTTTTTCATAGTATATGTTATTTCTCCGGATATAATAATGTGTTTCCAGATGCGGAGAATTTTTGCTGACAGTTTTTAAAAATGCTTTCATTTTTTCCGTGGAAGTAAACCGGCGCACAAAAAGCTCTTCCCAGTTGTTTTTATAAATAACGCAAAAATCATGTATATCCATATTCGTTTTCTGATTTTCAAAGCTCACGACAAAAAGCATTTTGGCAATTGTTTCTTTTTGCAGGAAATTGCCGAAATAAACGCTCGATACATCATAGCTGCCGAATACTTCCCGGATCTTCCTCCCGAGATTTATTATTTCCTGTATTGTAACCGCTGTCTGGTTGGGTAACATCCTTATCTGCAGCGGATCATAGATGCCGTTCCAGACGATGTAAGTAAGACAAAATACTATGTTTTCATTGATAATTACCGGCCATTCCCGATCATCGGAAGTATTAATCCGCCAGATTTTATCGATATAAGAAAATGTCAGCACCGGCAATTTGCTATTTTCGGCAGGTATGTGTAACAGCGGAACCTTATAGTCCTTTACTTCCAGAGAAGAAGAAAGTTTACGCCCGATAATTGTTAAATCCTGCGGTGCAATTTCCCGGTTTTTACCTTTCTGTATCCGGACAATATCCTTATAAATGTAGATAAGAAATTCGAACAGCAATTCACCAAAATTAATTTTTTCCTGCAATTTCCAGGATTCAAATTCATTAAGAAGATAAATATCCTTACGGTCGATTTTGTATTTTTTAAACACGTCTCCGGCTATTTCTTCCTTCATCGTCTGCGTTTTTGACAACAGCTTCATGTCAAAGCGTAGATAAAAAAACTTCTTAATAAATTCAAAATATTCTTCTTTGGTATGCTGGGAATAATAGTCCAGTACGGCATTCATCGCAAACAGGCTGGGATCGGGAAATGCTGCCATATCCTTTCCTTCTAAAACCAATTGACGGAATTTATGGCACAGGAGTTCTTCTTTCGGTGCTTCCAGAAACATCTTGAGTTGCAGCATCTTGATAATTGATTTTAAAGGATGAGTGAGAGATTTATTAAATTGCCACAGGGAGGCGCCGAAATATTCATTCTGGTTTACCCCCTCCAGATTTCCCATATCAATAAAGTCCCGATCACCCATGTCGCTTTCAGCGTTTTGAGTATAACTTTGATCGTAATTCACGGGTTTATCCCCGTCAAAGCAAACCCACCAGAAGGGTAATTTGCCTTCAATGAGAATTGTGGTCCGGTAAAACTCCTCTTTCAGGACATTTTTTTGTGCTGATCCGCTGCCTTCAAAATCCAGATTGCCGAAGTTACATTGTTTAATATCGCCGACGTCACTTAAAAAAAAGTAAACCGGGATTTTTAATTCGGAATCCAGCCAGCCTTTGATGAAATTTATTTTTTCATTCAAATACTGCAGAGTCTTGCCGTTAAAATCGGTTTTATTTACACAAACCCAGATGTCGCAATCGGAACGGTAGGTCTGACTGAGCGTACCTGCAGAACCAATAGTATAAATTCCCTGAATTTGCGGAGATTGCAGCGAATAACGGATCAGTGACTTTTCATCCTTAATACCGAACATTTTTTTAAAACTACTTTCGCGTCTGAGAATTTCCGCGTTATTCTCGATGTTGAATACATGAAACGGTTCTTTTAATTCTTTAATAAATCCCGGAACCGCAGGCCTGTTGACACTCAATAACCACGGCAGCATATATATAATTACCGGACCGTCTTTCGGTGAATTGGTCAGAAGTATTTTTTTACGGAAATTATTGTAGGCCAGATAGCGTTTTTTATTGTTTTGCAGAGTAATTGAAAGCAA
>MVRV01000183.1 GCA_002068015.1 Smithella sp. PtaU1.Bin162 | reverse complement strand
AGGATGACTGACTGATGAAAAATTTCAAAGTGCTGCATTTACTGAATATGGAATTATCCCCCTTCGCTACGCTTCTGGGATAATTCAACTTGCATGTTTCATGCTTGCTTCATTTCTGAAACTTGAGTTTCATTAACTCCTTCTTAAAAATAATTCAAGAAAAAACATAAGAGAATCCGAGGGACATGATAGTGGATTACAGTTCCAAGCTACAGGGAATATGACTACGGGATCCCGAACAGCTTTGCCCCAACCCGCTAGCCCTGCATACGCTGGGCTCCGCTTTCGGGATCAATTCCACTTCCGCTTCAAACTTCATTACATTCGTTTTCGGCGAGTGTCATTGACTTAACTGCACTAGCCGTTTTCCAGGGCGAGCTTCAGCAGAAAAATCGTATCTGTCCGCAGATTTTCCTTTGCCCACTTTTTTTGTTCGCCGGAAAGCAGATCGCCCAGCCCGCTCAGGATATTGCGGTCGGTCATCTTCTCGGGAATAAATGTATTCCCGAGGTCGTCTGCCGGAACCAATTCTTGACTTATTAAATATAATAAGTTATTAATACAAGTAATGTGGCGCATACGTGAACATCACAATTTGGATAAGATAATCGCAAAGCTGCCTTTGCAAGTCGTAAAAAAGTACGAACTTTGGAAAGATATAGTTTTTCGGCATGGGCCGGAAAAATTACGTGAATTTCCCGGTTTTCATGACGAAAAATTAAGGGGAGAACTGGAAGGACAGCGATCGTCGAGGCTGAATATGCAATATCGTGTTGTTTATTCTATAGAAAAAAAGATGGTTACGGTTTATGTTATTGATATCACCCCACATAAATATTAAGGAGTTGATGAGATGAAAATTGATAAGAAAAATTATAAGCCTGCAAAACAGCATGTAATTTTAACCACCGGAGAGGTGATTAAAATGCTGCGCGAATTAAAAGGGTGGACACAAGAAGACTTGGCGAAATATAGCACCATCAATGCTAAGAATATCAGCATGCTGGAAAACAACAAATTGGAAATTGGTAAAAAAAGAGCCGAGCAACTGGCCAAAGCATTTAATGTACACCCTGCTATAATCATGTTTCCTGAATACGAAGCGAAAGAAATTCAAAACGCGGCATAATTAATCTGAAATTAGGGAGCCTTTTTCAACAGCTTTACCATCCCCGTACGATGACGGCTTCGTGTAATTTATTCCAACCAGATTTTCATTTCCCTGGCCTGTTTGGCAAGCTCATCCTGGAACATGGGATGAGCAATACCGATCAGAGCTTTGGCGCGTTCCCACGTTGATTTTCCCTTGAGCTGCACGATGCCGTATTCCGTAGCAACATACTGCACGCAGGAGCGGGGAATGGTCACGATGGAACCGGGCTGCAAAGTGGGAACAATACGGGAATGCACTTTGCCGCTCTTGTCCGTAAAGGTTGAATTGAGGGCGATGATCCCTTTCCCGCCCCGCGAATTGAATGCACCGAAGATGAAGTCGAACTGTCCGCCCGTGCCGGAAATCTGGGTGGTGCCGGCCGATTCGGAGCAGACCTGGCTGAACAGATCCACTTCGATCGCGTTGTTGATGGCGACTATTTTACTGTTCATGGACATGACGCGGGGATCGTTGGTGTAATTAACGGGATAGGAAGCGCAGGCCGGGTTGTTGTGCAGGAAATCATAGAGCTTCCTTGTTCCCATGGCAAAAGTATAGACCATCTTGAAGCGGTCCAGCGTTTTCATGTTTCCGGTAATTATTCCGCCGTTATAAAGATCAATCATGGAATCGATTAACATTTCCGTATGGATGCCCAGATCTTTGAGATCGCTTTGGGCAATCATGGCGCCGATGGCATTGGGCAGACCGCCGATACCTAGCTGGAGACAGGAACCGTTTTCAATTTCTTTCATTATATGCTGGGCAATCTGAATATCCTCTTTATTGGATTCCCGCGGTGGAACTTCCAAAATGGCGGGATTTTTCCCCTCAATAATATAATCAACCCGCGATATATGGACGGATTCCTGGTTCCCGCCAAGGCAATGGGGTATTTTTTCATTAACTTCCACAATAACCGCTTTTGCTTTTGTAATGGCGGCGGAAGTGATGGAGTTGCATAAGCCGAAGTTGAAGTATCCGCGTTCATCCATGGGCCTTGCCGTAACGATAACGTAATCATATTCCCGGTACTTTCGAATAATCCGTGGTCCCTGATGATACGTCAGAGGTATGTAACTGCATATTCCCTGATTATAAAGTTTTCTGTCGCTGCCGGAAAAATGCCAGGTGTTATAGATGAAGTGCTGTCTTTCGGGATCGGCGTCAGTGAATTTGGGTTTTTTGGCCAGACATAAACCATCTATGGTAACGCTGTTCAGTTCCCTGGCACGATCGGCTAAAGCTTCATCAAATGATTCCGGATGTAAAATAAATTCGGCAAAAAATAATTTATCACCTGATTTTATCATCCGGGCGACTTCTGCGGCGCTTCTCAGTTTTTCACTATATTTTTCCTGGACGGATTTAATCATTTTAAATATTCTCCTTATTATTGAACTGATTTTTACATGTACGAATTGATATTAATAATTTTCCCGTTGCTTTATATATTATCCTTCTCATGCAGTCAAGTAACCTTAGGGCGACGTAAATAGAGAGTACTACCTTTCTGCCAATCCGGAATTATAAGGATGTTCCCGTCATATCTCGGCAACCCACTTGACAACCGGAAAATGATAACCATATATAGAGGCGCAATAGACATAAATTATACCATGCAACTCGGTATAAAAATCGGCAAATCAAATAAAATCAATAATATATAGCCAGGAGGCCTTATGGAAGGAACAAAGCAGACCCATCAATTTAAAACGGAAGTCCAGCAGCTCATGAAGATCATCATCAACTCTCTGTATTCGCACAGGGAGATCTTTTTGCGGGAACTCATCTCCAATGCATCAGATGCCCTCGACAAGCTGCGGTTCAAGGCGCAGACGGATTCCCACATTCTGGGCACGGATACGGAACTGAAAATCAGGATTACCCGCGACAAGAAAAAGAACACCCTCGAAGTCGCGGATAACGGAATCGGCATGACCTATGATGAGGTTGTGGAAAATATCGGGACCATCGCCAAAAGCGGGACGGCGGGATTTCTGGAGGCCGTGGGTGCCGCAAAAAATACTGGGGCGGTTACACCGGAGCTGATCGGCCAGTTCGGCGTCGGCTTCTACAGTGCCTTTATCGTTGCAGAAAAGATTACGCTCACGACGCGGGCTGCGGGAAGCGACAAGGGATGCCGGTGGGAATCCGCCGGAGACGGTTCATATACCATTGAAGAATTCACTAAAGAAAACCGGGGGACGACCATCACCCTGCAATTGAAAAAAGTGGAGGAAGGCGATCAGGATTTCACCGACGAGTGGACCATCCGCGGCATCGTGAAGAGGCACTCCGACTTTGTGGCCTATCCCATCGTCATGGACGTGGAAAAGACGGAACCGGTCATTGGCGCAGACGGCAAACCGGATAAGGACAAGACACAGAAGGTTATCCGGGAAGAGACCTTGAACTCCATGAAAGCCATCTGGACAAAGGACAAGAATGAAGTGACCGAAGAGGAGCACAACGAATTCTATCAGCATATCAGTCATGACTGGAACCCGCCTCTAGCCCACCTCCATCTGAAGCTCGAAGGGACGACGGAATACAACGCCCTTTTGTACCTTCCCTCCAAAGCTCCCTTTGATCTCTTCAGCCATGAGCAGAAACACGGGATACAGCTCTATTCCAAGCGGGTCTTCATTATGGAAAACTGCAAGGAATTGATGCCCCAGTACCTTGCCTTCGTGAAAGGCGTTGTCGATGCCCCGGACCTCAATCTCAACGTCAGCCGCGAGATTCTCCAGCAGGACGCTCTTGTCCGGAATATCAAAAAGAACCTCGTAAAAAAGATACTGGAACTAATAGCCGGTCTCGAACAGGAGAAATACGAAACCTTTTACAAGGAATTTGCGCATATCTTTAAGGCGGGAGTTTCTCAGGATTTCGAAAACCGCGATAAGATCGCCGCGCTCTTGCGCTACAAGACGACAAAATCCGACGGGAAATGGGTATCATTAAAAGACTATGTCGACCGGATGAACCCGGATCAGAAAGATATTTATTATATTACGGGCGAAAGCCTGACCTCACTCATGAACAGCCCTCATCTCGAAGTACTGAAGGAAAAAGATATCGAGGTTCTCCTCATGACGGATCCCATCGACGAGTGGGTTATACGGGATCTTCATGAATTCGAAAAAAAGACCTTCCGGAGCGCGGAGAAAGGTGATCTTGATCTGGAGAAAACCGACGACAAGAAAAAAGAAGGATACAATGCGCTGTTTGAATTTATCAAGTCCGGGCTCGGCGAAAAGGTAAAAGATGTCAAGCTCTCCACTCATCTGAAAAATTCCGCAGCCTGTCTTTCGGGAGATGCCTACGACATGAGCGCCTACATGGAGAAGATACTCAAGGCCGGCGGCCAGGAAGTGCCGCCAAGCAAGCGGGTTCTGGAGCTGAATATGGAACATCCGCTGCTTGCAAAGATCAAGGCTGTCTTTGAGAAAAACAAGGAGGCCGAAATTCTCACGGATTACACGACGTTTCTATATGACCTGGCGGTTATCTCCGAAGGAGGAAAAATTGATGATCCGGCAAAATTCAACAAAATGATCGGCAAATTGACATCAGGTGCCGTTGATCAATAGGACTGTTTCTCAGCCAGGCGCTGTCTTTGTTGGCGGCACTTGCCCGGCGGATGAGATTATGTCGTAATGGCTGAGATTGTGTCGGAATGTAATTCTGGAGGCTTTAGCCGAAGAATCTCTTTGTCACAATGTTTTGTTTTTATTAGATTCTTCATCCCGCCTTCGGCGGAATTCAGAATGACAAACAGGTACATTGAACCATTGCGACACAGTCTTGCAAGCCGGTATCCAGAAGCCATTTAATTTACTGGATTCCCCAGTGTCAAGCACGGGGCAAGTTCACAGTCGCGCTTTGCTTGCACGGAATAACAAAAACATGAATTGCCATACAGGCTTGTAAGCCGGGGAGCTTCTTTGCCGTCTGGTTATCCTGTAAAAGCAAATGGTATTATGTAAATAAAATAAGCCCTGTATTTGATAAGATCAGATACAGGGCTTATTGTTGTATTGATTGGTCAGAGGAATTATTTAGCGAGCATGCCGCCGTCATTGATCAGAACATGTCCCGTTATATAGGCAGACGCCGATGACGCAAGAAATACGGCCACGGCTTTCATGTCGTCAATATCTCCGAAACGGCGCGCGGGAATACCATCAAGGATCGTTTCACATTGTTTTTTGAATTCCGGCTTTTCGACATAAGCCATCATGTCCGTGCGGAACCAGCCGGGGGCTATGGCATTGACCCGGATATTATAGGGGGCAAATTTAACCGCCAGATTCATGGTCAATAAATTAATGGCGGCCTTTGTGGAATTGTAAGGAATTGCCGGATGAGCTTCTTCCGTAGAGCCGCGGAAAGCCATTACGGAAGAAATATTAATGATGTTTCCACCGCCCTGTTCTTTCATGATGCGGGCCACTTTCTGCGTAAGGATCCAGACACCGCGGACATTGACATTGAAAAGCTGGTCCCATCTTTCGAGAGGAAAATCCAGTGTGGGTGCGCCCCAGGTGGCCCCGGCATTATTTACCAGGATGTCGATATGCTTGTATTTTTTTAGCGCTTCGTGCAGCATTTTTTCAATTTCTTCCTCATTATTCATGTCGCAGGCAACGGCGAGAGCACGAACGGAATAATTTTTTTCCAGCTCGGCGGCCGTCTTTTCCAGATTCTTTATTTTGCGGGAAGTAAGGATTAAGTCCGCGCCAGCTTCGGCAAATCCCGTAGCGATGAATTTTCCGATTCCCCTGCCGCCGCCTGTAATCAGCGCTACTTTGCCTTTAAGTGAAAATAATTCGTTTAATTTCATTTAATATCCCCCTTACGGATTGATTTTATAGCCGTGAATTCCAAAACGGCAAAATTATATCAAAGATTGTATTCTATATTTAACACTAAATTGTTTGGTGTGGTAGTAAATTTATCGGAGAGAATACCGTAAGAACTTAGTTTGCGCAATCTTTTACACAGATGCGCCCGGGAACAGTGCTCTTTTTATTATTAATCCGTGCAAGCGGCAACGTCCGGCAGAGAATAGCTGCTGATCTTTATTGCTTTTTGATCCGGCCTGATTATTGACCCGCCGGTGTTAAAATAATTCTGTATTCGTCGTTGCTTATCAAATCCTCTTTTATGGAGTATTTTCTCATTGTTGCCAGACGGGAGATATTTTCCCGGGATACTGCTGTTTCTCCGGAAACGGCAATCGGCTCTCCCGGATTTTTATCCATGGCCTGCTTGGTTTTAACGACCGGAATCGGGCAGGAAAGCCCGCGTACATCCAATTCAATCATAAATTCCTCCTTGTTTTGCTGTCACTCCCTTTGCATAGATTAATCACTTATTGCTGCAGGCAGCGCAGCGATTATTTCCCTGATCTTTGTTGCCGGTTTCGCTCCGATAATTTCGGCGGCTCGGCGGTTGGCTTTTGCTGCCGAGATCGCTGCGGCAGTGTGGGCAAAGCCTGCGGCAACAAATGCTCCGACCATTCCGCTTATAGTATCGCCGGTACCGCCGATTGCCTCCATGGCCGGAATATCCGGTTTGTCGATGGTTGCAATGGTTTTGCCGTCTTGTATTACGTGATCGATTGCTCCTTTCAAAAGCAGGGTCCGGGCCGCATTTTTGTGCCGGAAGGCGGATGCGATAAGCTCCGGGGCTTGGGCGATTTCCGCGCCGAAAAGATGCCGGCTCACGTAGGCCGGATGAAGAGCCTCCGGATCGGCCAGAAACGCCATTTCGCAAAGATCCGGAGTAAATATGTCGAAAAGGGGCGCGAGTCCCGCGGCCTTCGCGGCGTACATCGAGGAGGCGTCGGCAATCATTACCGGCTTTTGCGGGCATTTTCCGGCAGCGTCGCATACTTTTTTCATGAGTCCCATAACCGGCAGAATATAATGCAGCACCAAAACAGTGGGCGATAATGCAGGCAGCTGTGTTATCAGATAATTATAGATAAGCCGGCTGCCTTTACCATTTCCGCAATCGCCCGCAAGAGCGACTTGCGGCTCCAGGATCCCGCAGTGCGAAGCGGCGACACAGGCGGCACTGACTAGGGCGGCCGTACCCTGCGTGCACGAGATTTCTTTCCCTGCGATCAGCAGCTTTTCTCCGTCAAAAGCCGCTTTCCCGGTAATCAAAATACTGTCCGCCAGAGGAACTGTTCCGCAAATCAGCAGCATTTCACGCCGTTCCTTTCTTCCGGATTTCGAGTGCTTCCGTGTAGGCCCGGTCCAGCATGAGTGCGCAGAGGGTATAGCCGTTATCTTTGGGACGGGTGAGGGACGACAGTTCCTTATCAATCATGTTAAGGTGAAGATAAGGAATATCCGGGCAACCGCCGCCGGAAATGTTCAGAACAACGCCCGATCTCTTATCAAAGGTGAGTTTCATGTTGCCTGCTTTAACCATTATTGCTTCGCCGAAATCTTTTGTCTTGACGATATTCAGGAGCTCGCCTGCGCCTTTTATCGGTAATATTTCGACAAAAGTTGCCCCGCCATCAAGCAGCATTCTGGCAATGCCGGTTTCCTCCACAATATTGATTTCAAGTGCCAGGTCACAACCTTTGCGCAGATCAGGCGGTGGTGCGACAAGCTTTACTTCGTAGCTGCCCTTTTTCAGTACTTTTTCCGCGCGGATGGCTTCTTCCACATTTGAAAAAATTATCAGTCCGCCGCCGGCAAAACCAGAGTCGTTTTTCTTACCGAACATTACTTCTTTGTTTACCTCACTTTTCAGGCCGGCTTCAGAATCGAACTGAGGGTGGACCGTTTATGGTTCCCCGATGGGTTTGAAGCCCGCGGCCGGCGCCAGCCGACTAAGCCGGTCGTTATTAATTTTTTTCTCTTAGCGTGAAACCGGTGATCAGACAAAAAACGAGCCCGATAATCACGGCTGCCGGACCGAAGGCGGTAACGCCTTTGGGAGAACTGGCCAGGAAAAAATTATGAGCGACGGCTGCTCCGGCGATCATGCCCAGAACAAAAATTCCGGCGTCCATATCGCCTTCACCGGAGAGAAAAAGCTGCCGGCCCGGACATCCGCCGGCAAGAACAAAGGCCAGGCCGGCGAGCGTCATTCCCAGAAAATTCCAGACATGATCGGTATGTGCTACAGGCTGACCCACAAAACCGGGTTTGAATTGTCCCAGAATAATATTCATTACAAAAGCAAAAATCAGCAATGACAACACTCCGCTTATGAGATGAAAATCTCTGACAAGCATGACGTCTCTGAGCGCACCCATGGTGCAAAAACGGCTGCGCTGGGCCAAGGCGCCGATAATCAAACCGGCGATGATGCTGATGGCGATGGGTGCATGTTGTGAGCCCGGTCCTTTCTGGCTGAAAAAGATCGGACCGCCCGGAGCGAATGATACTTGGAAAACAAGCAGGAGGAAAAGTCCGGCCATCAGTGCCGGAAAAATCCAGCCACTCGATTTTTTCTGCACATGCGCTTTTCCGAGACTGAAGCCTTGCTTCAGAAACTGGATGCCGATGAAAATGCCGAAAATCAATCCGGCAATGCCCAGAATGGCGTTGCCGTCGCCGCCCGCGAGCCTAAGCAGCGCCCGCCACGGACAACCGAGAAAAATAAGCGCTCCGATCATGGCAAATACACCCAGGAAAAAACGGATGAGCGGTGCCGAACCGCCGCGGGGTTTGAACTCACCGGCGGCGAGAGCGGCAATGAAAGCTCCCAGCACAAATCCTATAATTTCCGGACGGAGATACTGGACGACTTCAGCCCTGTGGAATCCCAGAGCTCCGGCCATGTCGCGCTCAAAACAGGCGACGCAAATACCCATGTTGGGAGGATTGCCGAAATACTGCAGCAGGGCGGCGCCGATGCCGATTGCCGCGCCGACGATGATGATTCCCGAACGCGAGGAGAAAATATTTTTCATAAAATACTGGCCTCCGGATAATATTTTGCAGTCTCTTAACAGGAACGGAAATGATAAGCAAATTCATAAAAGTAATAAAACTACTCCGGCTATAATGATCAGGAATAGCAGGAGAGAATTGAAATTATTGCAGAAAATGCTTTAACGCAGTGCCTGTAAGTAATAGATGGAATTCCTTATGGTTATAATTGATCTTTTTGATCGGGAGAAATTATGCTATGTAATAAGTATGACTGCTGAATTGTTCAAAAATATTACCCTCCAGCAAATGGAGGCTGTTGTTGCTTTAATTGCGGAAGGAAGCTTCAGCCGTGCCGCGGAAAAAATGCATTTAACCCAACCGGCTCTCACCAAGAATATTAAAAATGTAGAAAATTGTTTAGGTCTGAAAATCGCAACCCGCAGTAGTAACGGCGTGGCTCTTACTGCGGAGGGACGGGTTGTTTACAGTTATGCCTGTAAAATGATTAAATTGCGGCAGGAAGCGGGAGAGAAAATTGTGCAGATGCAGGGAAATAACGGCGGCGATATTTATATCGGCGCGAGCACAATTCCCGCAACCTATCTTCTGCCTTCCGCTTTGAGCGCTTTCCGGCAAAAAGAAAAGAATGTCCGGCTGCATGTCCGGACCGCGGACAGCGACGAGGTGATCAATATGGTTTTGGGGGGAGAAACGGAAATAGGATTTATCGGGAAAAAACCTTTAAATAAGAAACTTGTTTTCGAACCGGTCTGGTCTGACCGGCTTTTGCTTGCCGTTTGCCGGAATCATCCCTGGCGAAAGAAGAAGGAAGTTACAGTTGATGAATTGGTTCAGGAACCTTTTATTATCCGGGAAAAAGGATCGGCAACAAGGGAAGTGGCGGAGTCTTATTTGAAAAAGCACAAAGCGATAAGCTTCAGCGGATTCAATATTTGCAGCGAACTGGGAAGCTCGGAAGCGGTGAAAGAGGCGGTTATTGCCGGACTTGGTGTTTCCATTATTTCCGTTCATGCCGTTTGCCGGGAGTTGCGGCAAGGCTTATTGCTGGAGATACCGCTTTCCGGCTGCCGTATGGCAAGGGACTTTTATCTGATCAGGCTGAAAAAAACAGATTGGAAAAAATATCATCGGCTGTTTATCAATTTCATCAGGTGTCATGACCGGAGAAAATATTGTGAATAAAATAGTGAAAAAATCAGAGCGTAATGAATTGCAGGTGGGAGCCTATATCATTCAGCGCGGGATATTAAGCTATGTGGACAGGCGTTTTTCTTCCATCCTGGGTTATGAAAGACCTGAACAGGTAATCGGTAAATCCATTTGGGATATTATTCATCCGGATGATCGCCGGCTTCTCAAGTTGGGACAGTCCAAAGAAGGAAAGATTTGGGAAGACAATCATTACAGCGTCCGCGTATTCAAGAAAGATAAAACGACGGCGTGGGTGCATATAGGAGGCGTAACCACAACCTACAACGGAAAACCGGCCAACATCGGCAATCTTATCGACCTGACTCCGTTTAAAAAAATGCCGGATTACTTCAGGGATTATTTAACGGCTCCCGAATCAATCATTGATCAGATTGAAGACGGGGTTAGCGATGTCGATCTTTACGGAAATGTTACTTTCAGCAGTAAGGCCAACCGCCGGATTTGGGGGTATGAAGACGATTCCTTCGACCTTATCGATACGGTCGGCATAAATTACCGGTCCCATATGGATAAAGCAACCGCCAAATATGTTGCTCAAGCTTACAGTGAAGTCTATAAAACGGGGATTCCGGGGAAAAATGTCGTTTATGACATTATCAGAAAAGACGGCACGGTCAGAACACTGGAATCCTCCATATCTCTGATTCAGAATGAAGACGGAAAAATCATCGGATTCCGGTCCGTCAATCGCGATATTACCGAGCGCCGGAAAACGGAAAAAGAGCTGGACGAATATCGTATCCGCCTGGAGGCTGTCTTTCGAAGCGTAAAAGACGCCATCATCACCCTGGATCCGGAATCAAGAGTAATTCTTGCCAATGAAGAAACGGAAAAAATCTGCGGCAAATCGGCGAAAGATATTGCCGGAATGCAATTTGACGAATCTTTTAATCAGTGCAGCAAGTCTTGCTTTGAAGTAATCAAACAGACCCTGGAAAAGAAGTCAACCATCAAGGATTTCCGGATTGAATGCGGCCATACAAGGCACAATCAGCAGCTGGTCAGCGTGACCAGCTCGCCGCTTGTCGACCAGAAAGGAAACTTTACCGGTGTTTTGCTGGTTATTAAAGATATGACTCTTTTACGCGATCTGGAAAGGGAGCTTAGGGAGAGAAACCAGTTTCAAAACATAATCGGCAAGAGCAGAAACATGCAGGATATCTACCGCCTGCTGGAAGATTTAGCCAATCTGGAGACAACGGTTTTGATTACCGGAGAGAGCGGAACGGGCAAGGAGCTTGTGGCCAGAGCCATTCATTACAGCGGGCAGCGCGCCTTTAATCCTTTTATTACGGTAAATTGTTCCGCCCTGACGGAAAGCCTCCTGGAGAGCGAACTCTTCGGGCACGTAAAAGGCGCCTTCACCGGTGCGATCCGGGACAAACAGGGCAGATTTCAGGCGGCGGATACGGGAACCATTCTTCTCGATGAGATCGGCGATATTTCCCCGATGATTCAGTTGAAGCTTCTGAGGGTGCTTCAGGAAAAAGTCTTCGAGCGGGTCGGTGAGGCTAATCCGCAGAAAGTGGATGTGCGGATTCTGGCCAGCACCAATAAAGACCTGAAAGAAAAAGTACGTAAAGGCGAATTCCGGGAAGACCTCTATTATCGCCTCAAAGTTGTGGAAGTGCACATGCCTCCCCTACGTGACAGGCTCGAGGATATGCCGCTTTTAGTCGATTATTTTTGCCGCTTGTTCAATGAACGTTTTCAAAAAAAGATTGAAGGCGTATCAAATGAAGTGCTCAAAATGTTTATGTCTTACTCCTGGCCGGGCAATATCCGGGAACTGGAGCATGTAATCGAGCATGCCTTTGTGCTGTGCCATGGCCCGGTGATTACTGTCGAGCATCTGCCGGCGGAAGTCAGGGTCAATGACAACGCGGAGAAGATAGTGCGTTCCAAAAGTTATGTTCGCGACAAGATCGATGCCCAGAAAATATCGAAAGCATTGACGGAAAGCGGTGGAAATAAGGCCAAAGCCGCCCGTCTTCTCGGTATAAGCCGTCCGACCCTTTACCGTAAGTCCAAATAATTTCCCTGATAATTAAAGCCAAATAAAAAGTGTAATATTTTACATAAGTGTAATATTACTAATGTGTAAAATATTACATATCGAAAAAAACAAATTTCCCTCTGTTGTTTCTAATGCATTGATATTATAGAATATAATTTTATGATACCTCGTTTTTTATGCTGGCATGATTTGTGTTACTATACTACCCGCAAATAGTTCCAGCCGTAATCTTTCTTTTTCCAAGGAGGATTTTTACTTTGGGCAATTTAATAGTCAATACTCGCGATCAGCAGTTTGTTCTCTTTGAGCAATTAGGCCTCGAAAAATTACTCCAGGAGGAACCCTTCCTGTATTTCACAAAAAGCGATTTATTAATGATTATGGGGGAAGCCGAAAAACTGGCCGTGAACGTAATCGCCCCGACGCTTAAAGAAAGCGACCGGATGGGATGCAAATTTCAGGATGGGAAAGTTACCGTTCCCGATTGTTTCCATGAACCGTTTAAAAAGTATTGTGCGGGCGGCTGGCTCAATCCGATGGATGATCCGGAGGTGGGCGGCCAGGGTATTCCTTTCGGCGTGGGGTTTGCCTTAACGGAACTTTTCGGCGCGGCCAATTATTCTTTTGCCATGTATCCGGGCTTGACTCACGGTACGGCGGGCTTGCTTCATTCCTTCGGAACGGAAGAGCAAAAACGGAGATACATGGATAAACTCTATGCCGGTGAATGGACCGGCACCATGTGCCTTACCGAGCCGGGTGCGGGCAGTGACGTGGGTGCGCTTAAAACGGCGGCGAAAAAAATGCCGGACGGAAACTATCTGATTTCGGGAACCAAATGTTTCATCTCTTCCGGCGATCATAATCTGACTCCGAACATCATTCACATGGTTTTGGCCCGTATCGAAGGGGATGTTCCCGGAACCAGGGGGATATCCATTTTTATCGTTCCGAAATACCGTGTCCGCGTTGACGGTTCCGCAGGCGAAGAAAACGATGTCGCAACCGGCGGCATCGAACATAAAATGGGTATCAAGGGATCCGCTACGGCAACATTGAATTTCGGCGAAAACGGCAACTGCATCGGCGAACTTCTGGGAAGGGAAAGAGAAGGCCTTAAAATAATGTTCCAGATGATGAATGAAGCCCGACTGGGAACCGGCATGCAGGGGCTTGCTCTGGCTTCCGCCGCTTATGAACATGCGGTCTCCTATGCCCGGGAAAGAATTCAGGGAACGGCAATTCAGGAAGGGAAAAACCCGGAGGCCAAGCCTGTTGCGATCATCAACCATCCCGATATCCGCAGAAAACTTTTATGGATGAAGGCGCACGTGGAAGGCATGCGCAGCCTTTGTTACTTTACCGCCTGCTCCTTTGACCGGGCCAGGGTTGCCCGAAGCGAAGAAGAGAAACGGCAACGGGAGGGATTGCTCGATCTTTTGACGCCGATTGTCAAAGCCTACTGCTCGGACAAGGGCATGCTTATTTGTTCGGCGGCAATGGATGTTTACGGCGGTTACGGTTACTGCTCCGAATACCCCGTCGAGCAATATCTGCGTGATGAAAAAATCGCCACTATTTACGAAGGCACGAACGGCATACAGGCGCTTGATCTTGTGGGCCGCAAGCTCGGGCAGAATAAGGGTGCCAATGTAATGCATATGACCGGTCTGATAAAAAACAAAATCGACCGGTTGCAATCCAGTCCGGATTTGAAAAATGCGGCGGCCCTTCTGGAGGAAGCGCTCAAAGCCCTGTTGGAGACGATGAACTTCTTTGCCGCAGCCGGAAAAAACGGGGATTTTATCCTGCCGGTTTTGAATGCATCAAAATTTTTGGAGATTTTCGGCGATGTGCTGGTCGGGTATCTGCTGCTTGATGCGGCTGAAATTGCCGGGGAAAAGCTGAAAGTCGTCAGTGCGGCCTCTTCTTTGGAACAAAAGGTGTTGTTCAGAGAAAACAAAGAAGCCGCTTTCTACAGCGGACGGATTGCCTCCGCGAAGTTCTTTGCCGCCGATGTCCTCGCTACGGTCCGGGCCCGGTGCGAGTCGATAAAGCTGGCCGATAAATCACCGCTGGAGATGAGCGAGGAGGCTTTTGCGTACTGAAGTTCCGCACAGCGGCCGGAAAAGCGGGCTTCGGTAGTGAACGACACGGGAATCATTAAACGATGCTGTCGGTTTCCGGACAGAAGCGGCAGGCGCTGCTTGATTACGGAAAGGAGATTAAGGAAATGAATTTTGAAAACATTCTTTATCAGAAAGAAAATCATGTTGCCGTCCTGACGCTGAACAGACCTCCGGCGAATGCGATTAATCTTGATACGTTACTGGAAATTGAAAAAGTGCTCAATCAGGCGGAAGAAGACAAAGATATCCGCGTGCTGGTAATCACCGGTGCCGGAGACAAGGGATTTTCCGCCGGCTTTGATGTGACCGACATAGGCAAAGGCAAGGGCCACATATCCGGTCCCAAAGGTCAGGAACTATGGACGCGGATAGACCGCTTCCCGAAGCCGGTGATTGCCGCCGTCAACGGTTATGCTTTCGGCGGCGGCTGCGAACTGTCGCTGGCCTGTACCTTCAGAGTAATGGTCGAATCGGGGAAAATCGGTCTTCCCGAACTCAATCTTGCCATTATCCCCGGCTGGGGCGGCACTCAGCGGATGCCCCGGCTTTTGGGGAAAACGAAAGCTCTGGAGATGATTCTCTTCAGCAAGCGGATCCCCGCCCGGGAAGCCCTGGAAATCGGATTGGTGGATAGAGTTGCCCGGGACGGTGAATTGATGAAGGATGTGTTGGAAATGGCCGGCGTGCTGGCCGAAAGGCCGCCATTGGCTGTACGCGCGGTTTTAAAGGCGGTCAATACCGGAATTGAAAAAGGTTTCGAAGAAGGGAATAAAGCGGAAACGGAAGGCAATGCC